>NZ_JAYFEQ010000825.1:0-68112 GCF_055795085.1 Phormidium sp. CCY1219
AGGAGGGACATCATGCGGGAATCATCCATGTATCAAGAGATTTTAGCTGAAGGTCGCGAAGCGGGTCTGCGCGAAGGGATAGAGAGAGGTCAAGAACTCGGTCGCCAGGAGGGTCTTCAGGAGGGTCGCCGGGAGGGTCGCCAGGAGGGTCTTCAGGAGGGTCTTCAGGAGGGGATAGAGCAAGTGGCACTGAATTTAGTTCGGAGTGGGATGTCACTCGAACAGATTGCTGGCGTCACGGGTTTATCCGTACAACGAGTGCGCGAACTGGGTTCTGAGTCATAGGACAGTGCCGATCGCCGCTTTTGCTCCACACAGGCGATCGCGATTTTCTTTCCGCCTATTACCACATTGCCTTACTTTTGTCAACCCCTAAGAATTACAAAAAGTAAACCAGGGATGCAGGGGGGTTTGCGATCGCCCTTATTCCAGAATCTCAGTAATTTGCACCTTAACCCGACCCTCCCCAAGTTGGAGCGAGAGGGCTTCTCCGGGTGCTAGCTGGGCGCTGCTGCGGGCGATCGCCCCCGATTCGGTTCTCACCACCGCGTAGCCTCGTTGTAGCACCCTCTGCGGGTCGAGGTTGTGGAGTGTATGCCGCAGCATTTGGCAGTGCATGCGCGCGTTCCGCAATTGCTCGGAAGTCACCTGCACCAAGCGTTTTTCCTGCCAGTGCAGGGCTTGACGATGTTGCTGCAGGTGTTGGGACAACGGTAAACGCCCCAAGCGCGATCGCAGCATGTGGAGTGCCTCTGCTTCGCGCTCGAACCTTGCCAATCCTGCCGCTTTTAAAGCAACCACTCGTTGCTGATGTTGTGCGGACAAACTCGCTAATTCCGGCACCGCCATTTCAGCCGCCGCTGTGGGCGTGTGGGCACAAACGTCGGCCACTAAATCCGCCAAAGATTCATCCCGTTGGTGACCGATGCCGGTAATCACGGGAATGGAACAACAGGCGATCGCTCTCACCACGCCTTCATCATTAAAACAAGCCAAATCCTCAGAGGCACCCCCACCCCGCGCCAAAATCAACAGCTCAGCGCGATCGTCCCCTTCTACCCGCGCGATCGCCCGGGCGATGGATGCCGGCGCTTGTTCTCCTTGCACCGTCGCCGGCGACAGCAGCACCCGCAACCCCGGATACCGTTGCCGCAAGGTACGTTGTATATCCCCCCAGGCAGCCGCTTGCGGGGAGGTGACCACCGCCAAGGTTTGCGGGTGCGGCGGGAGGGGGCGCTTGCGGTCCGGGTGGAATAATCCCTCCGCCTCCAGACGCGATCGCAGTTGCCGATAGCGCAGGGCCTGCAACCCTTCCCCCGCCGGAAACGCCTGCCACACATTAAGCTGATAATCTCCCCGCTTCGGATACAGGCGAATGCTAGCCAACACCAACACCTGTTCCCCAATTTCCGGCACCTGCACCAATTTTTGCAACTGAGAACCCCACACCACACAGCGGATTGCCGCACTACCATCCGGTTCTTGCAACGTAAAAAACAACCCACTGCGATGCGATCGCGCGCTAGAGACTTCCCCCATCACCCACACCTGCCGCAATTGCTTGTCCAGTTCCAATAAATCTTTAATGTAGGCACTCAACCCTGCCACAGACAACGCATTATCCAGCATCAGGTTATCGGCGATCGCATCCATCATCAGCCACTCTTTTACAGTTTAAATTCAACAATTGAACCTTCCGTCCAACTTACCACACCCTCTGCCCCGGCAAGCTTCTAGCCATTTCGGATTATCCCGCAAAACCAGACCAATCAAGCGGATTTAAGATTTAATTAACATTTATCCGTCCCAGATCCCCCCCAACCCCGAGCCGGTCATGTAGAATAGATAATCAACATGCCCAGTCCAGATGAATCCCAACTAAGAGAATGGCTACACAAACCTCGGTAAACTCCGACAGAGAAAAAGCCCTAAAAGTAGTGCTTTCCCAAATCGAGCGCAACTTTGGCAAAGGGGCGATCATGCGCCTCGGAGATGCCACCAAAATGAAAGTGGAGACGATCCCCTCCGGGGCGCTCACCCTCGACTTAGCCCTAGGTGGGGGTTTGCCCAAAGGTCGGGTGATCGAGATTTACGGACCCGAGAGTGCAGGTAAAACTACTTTAGCATTGCACGCCCTCGCCGAAGTACAAAAATCTGGCGGCGTTGCCGCTTTCGTAGACGCAGAACACGCCCTCGACCCCACCTATGCCTCCAGTGTAGGCGTGGATATCGAAAACCTGCTCGTCTCGCAACCCGACACTGGCGAAATGGCCCTGGAAATCGCCGATCAGTTAGTCCGTTCTTCTGCAGTAGATCTAGTGGTGATCGACTCGGTAGCGGCCCTGGTACCGCGCGCGGAAATCGAAGGACAAATGGGGGATCCCACGATTGGCTTGCAAGCGCGCTTGATGAGTCACGCCTTGCGGAAAATTACCGGAAACATCGGCAAATCTTCCTGTACCGTGATTTTCCTCAACCAGTTGCGGCAAAAAATTGGCGGTTACGGCAACCCCGAAACCACCACCGGGGGTAACGCCCTGAAGTTCTATGCCTCAGTTCGCCTCGACATTCGGCGGATTCAAACCCTGAAAAAAGCATCCTCAGAATTCGGGATCCGCGCCAAAGTGAAAGTCGCCAAAAATAAAATCGCGCCCCCCTTTAGAATTGCCGAGTTTGACATTCTCTTCGGCAAAGGCATTTCCAATATGGGTTGCGTGATGGACTTAGCGGAAGAAACCGGCGTGATTATCCGCAAGGGGGCTTGGTATAGCTACAATGGCGATAATATCGGCCAAGGGCGCGACAACTCCCTACAGTATCTCGAAGACAATCCAGAAATCGCAAAAGAAATCGAGCAAAAGGTGCGCGAACAACTGGAACTCGGTGCGGTGGTGTCCGCCAACTCCGTGGGACACACCCATGATGACAATGGAGATGCCGAGTACGACGAAGACTATGTTGAGGAGTATGCCGAAGAGGAAGATACGAAATAAGTGAGGCGCGCCCTCTACTTTCCCCACTGCCAAAAGCACCCCCCAAACCTCGGGGGGTGCCCTAGAGCGTCGGTTCGGTAGAATTAGTCCGCTTAGGCAGACACAAGCTTTTGCCTCGGCGCGATTTTAATTCGCCACTCTCAGCCGAACTACGTATAAATCACCGCTTTTTGCCCATCTTTCTTCTCTGTTTGTGGATTTGTTTCCAGCGTTTTTTCTCGACAAGAGAGGCATTTTGGTTTTGCTTGGCAGACAGGTAGTGCAGTTCCTTTTGCAGCTTTTGATAGCTGAGGAACCGCTGCTCATCTAGGGTACCGTTTTCGATCGCCGCTCGTAATGCACAACCGGGTTCGCGATCGTGTTGGCAATCGCGAAAACGACACTGTTGCGCGAGAAGTTCGATATCCTCAAAGGTTTCTTGCAATCCGCGATCGCTCGACCACATTTGGATTTCGCGCATTCCCGGCGTATCGATGAGCATTCCACCTGTGGGTAAACGCATCAATTCGCGATGGGTGGTAGTATGTCGTCCTTTCCCGTCACTTTCGCGCACCGCTTGCACGTTTTGCGCCAAAGTTCCGAGTAACTGATTGGCGAGGGTAGACTTGCCCACCCCCGAGGAACCGAGTAAGGCGACAGTATCTCCGGGTTGCAGATAGGGGTGCAATTGTTCCACGGCGCTGCCCGACAGGGCACTAACGACCACAATCGGTACCCCCGGCGCGATCGCTTCCACCTCCGCAATTCGTTCCCCGATGCTGACGCACAAATCCGCTTTATTCAACACGATCGCCGGATTAGCACCACTTTCCCAGGCTAAAATCAAATAGCGTTCGATCCGTCGCAGATTGAAATCGCGATCCAATCCCGACACGATAAACACCCGGTCGATATTACTCGCCACGATTTGCTCTTTCGTTTTCCCCCCGGCAACTTTGCGGGAAAATTTGCTTTGGCGCGGCAAAATATGGTGGATAATCGCGTTTTTCCCTCCTGGCGATGGGCGAATTGCTACCCAATCCCCCACGGCGGGAAAATCCTCGCTTTGCGTCGCGCCATAGCGCAGCTTACCGGCGATTTCTGCCAATAACTCTCCCGTTTCGGTGTAGAGAAAGTAGGTATTTTTATAGGCGATCGCCACTCGCCCCGCCAGATATCCTTCCCGTTGATAGCTGGCAAAATTTTCCTCAAAAAAAGAATTCCAACCTAATTGCTTTAGGTTCATTGCCGATGTTTCCTCGAAGTGTATTGCTGGTTAAGAGCAAGGAACACCGAGGAAGTACGGTTTTATTTCCGGATAAACTCATCATTCAAGCCGACCCTCTGGCTGTTCCTTGCTGGATGGATGTAAAGAATTTTGGGAATCGATTCGGACAAGCTCAGACATATTTTCTACTCCTGAAAAGCATTAAGAATGGATCGATCTCGATTTAGCCGCCATCGATGGTCGAGGGCGATATTTAAGTCTACACCGAAAGCATTTCAACTGTCAACCCTCCCTTGCAGAAAAGTTAGATGAGGGGGGGCGCGTCATGCAATCTCATGTTTCGACGGTGCAGTGACGGCAGAACTATACATAACCCGGCTGACAAAAGCCAGCATCGGGTTTTGCATCAGGGGGAGAATAGAACAATGTTTGCCGGGAAGAAAAAACCCCTCTGTAGCTGCAGAGGGGTGAGATAGATAAGGGAAGAAAAAGAGAAAAGAGAGAAGGAAACGTTAAATCGCCACAGCGATCGCGCCGGCACCGGCGGAGGCGGCGGCGGAAACCAAAGCGGTGAAGAACAGCCACCAAGCGGCAACAGATGCGGATTTGCGGGTTTCTTCCGCTTGATGTTCGGCTTCTCGCTTCAGGTCTTCGAGGCGGCGTTGGGTTTCCATTTGGAAGCGTTCGGCGCGACGCAGCACGCTGTTGCGGGCCTTTTCGATTTGGTCGATCGCGCGGTTGGCGTCAGCTTCGGAGATATCGTCGCGAGAGCTCATAATCGCCACCAGGGTATCGCGATCGAACTGACTGAGACGATCGCGCAGGGCATCAAATCCCGCTTCCGGATCGTCAAACAAAGTGCGAACATCGCGCTTGATTCCCTCATAGTTGAGTTCCGGGCGCTCCAGAGAATTGAGATAATTGCGGATGCGAGCCAAAATAGCATCGATCGCAGACTGAATGCGATTCTGCACCTTCTGCAATTGTGCCACGAATTTATCGCGCACGGCCATAATCCGATCCACGATTTCCTTCGCTTCCGCCTCGGAGATATCATCGCGCTGCGCCAACAACGCTTCCAGGGTGGTGCGATCCATATGAGAGAGGCGATCGCCTAAATTGCTCGCCCCCAGACGCGGATCGGCAATCAACAACTGCACATCGCGCTTGATGCCTTCCGGGTTGAGTTCCACTTTGCCCGTGTTGCGCAGGTAATCTTCCAGCGCCTGCTCGAAATCCATCGTTTGTTGCTGCACCCGAGTCGCGACGCGGCGAGGTGCCTTGATAACCTGACGAATCGAAGATTGCACTTGGTCGATCGCGTCATTGACTTCCGACTCGCTCAAGTCATCCCGTTGAGAGAGCAGTTGTACCAAGGTATCGCGATCCATCTGTGCGAGGCGATCGCGAATAGCAGAAGCACCCGCTTGCGGGTCTTGCATGAGTTTTTGCAAATCGCGCTGAATCCCGTCCGGATTGAGTTCTGCTTTCCCGGTCGATCGCAGATAATCGGCGATCGCTTCGCCTGCGCGATCGTAGCGCTCCTTGGCTTTCCCGGCCAACATTTGCGGTGCGTGAGCCACGCGGAACCAAGAATGTTCCACCGTATCGGCAATTTCGTTCACCTGGTCTTCGCTCAACTCCGGGCGTTGCGAGAGCAGCTTCACCAGCGTATCGCGATCGAAGCGCGACAGACGCGCTCTGAGCGCCCACAGTCCCGCCTGCGGGTTATCCAGCATGGTTTGCAAATCGCGCTTGATGCCTTCGGGACTGAGTTGTTCCTTTCCGGTAGAGCGCAGGTAATCCTCTACCTTGTTCCACTGCATGTCGATATTGGCTTGCGCCGCTTCTTGGGTTCCTTTCGACTCTTCCAATACCAAGTCGCGAGTGCGATCGAGGGCGGCGAGCATTTCTGCGGCTTCATCGCGGGTCAAATCTTTGCGATCGCGGAAGATATCGATAAACAATGGGCGATCTAACTGCGCCAAGCGATCGCGCATTTCCCGATAGTCCGCATCCGGATCTTCGAGCAAATGTTTGAAATCCCGCTCGATATCCGACGGTTTGAGGGTTTCCTTGGGACTGTAGCGCAGGTATTGTTCCACCTCAAATCGCAGTTCTTCGGCTTTGATGCGCTCGTCTGCAGCGGCAACGGTGTATAATACCTCCACGCGCACCGCTTCCAGGATGCTGGCAATTTCTTGGATTCTGGCTTGGGTAAATACCCCGCGCGAGGCCAGCATTTCAACGAAATCTCCTCGGCGAATGCGCTCTAATTCCGCGCGAATCAATCCCGGCGAAGCTTCTGGGTCGTAGAGCACTTCTCGAAACTCCCGGTTTACCGTTTCCGGCGTCATTTGCCAAGAGTATTTATTTAGCACGTAATTTTCGATATCGGCGCGCAAAATGCTATAGGGTTCTTTTGCTTCCCCCTGAATCTGACGCGATACCTTATCGGTTTGGTCGCTGACGCGAGCTCTCGCGTCCTTCAGTTTGTCAGTGATTTTTTCTACATCTAAATCCGAGAGGTCCTGGCGACCCATCGCCACAGCTAGCACACTGTGAAATGCCAATTGCATGCCTTGCTGCATCATTCCCGGCTGTTGCGCTTTGCGGCGCGCCCGCATTTCGTAAATGACGCGATCGATTTTTTCTTCGAGTTTGTCGGAAATTAAATCCGACGGTGAGGCTTCTTTAATATACTCGATCAGTTCTCCCATCCAATCTCGCGGCTGCAATTGGCGCTTTGCTTTATGCCAGGTGTTCTCCAATTGGTCGGCGATCCGATTCACATCCCGTTTCGATAAATCGCTGCGGGAACTCACCACATTTACAAAGGTTTGGCGATCGAGTTCCGGGAGTTTCCCTTCTGTGGCAATTTGCTTAAATTCCGGTTCGTTGAGCAAGCTTTCAAATTCTTGGCGGATGTTTCCCACGTCGAGGGCGGCGGGTTTTAAACTGGCAATGTAATCTTCCAGGTTTTCGCGAATTTCCGCCGGATCGATCGCCGAACCGATTTCCCGACGAACCGCCGATGCAGCCGCTTCCGCCGTGGCGACCATTTGATGGGATGCGGCTTTGGCACCGATCGCCCCGGTTGCGGTGCCCACAATCGCTTGAAAGCCCGAGGTGGCGGTATTCACCACCGAACCCACTAACGACCCCACTGTGGTGGAACTCACCCACACCAGCAGGGAAAAGTATGTCCCCCAAATCACCAAACCCACAATCGCACCCAACCCGATACTGACGATCAAGCTGAGTTTGACGGCTAGTAATGCGGCGCAAAATAAGGCGATGGTGACGGTGATTAGGGTCCACGCCCCCACGGCGGTCTCGATTTTGCGAATCGTCCCGCCAATGGTTTGGTTGGATTGATTCGGGTTATTGGACTGATTTTGGTTATTTGATTGCTGATTTGACTTGGAGTTGCCCCCAAGGGCAGAAATCCCAGTGGCGACGGAAAGATTCGTCAGCAACAGTTGAAACCCAAACGCCAAAACAACCCCGGCAATTAAGGCCACAAAAAATTGCGGCCCTTCAAATAAGACCGAGGTTTTTTCTGGGGTTTCCGGTACCACCTCCACTGGAACTTGGGCCAAAAATGACCCCACCTCCAGTTCCAGCAGGCTTTGTGCATTTTGTAACATCGTAGCTACCTCGCTCGTTATCAATCTATGGAAAAAGCGCCACGGGAAAAACCGAAGCGGGAATAGCAGAAGTCTCGGCGCGAGTTCTGCTCCTCCTTTAGTTAGGATTGTTCGATTTTGCCGGAAAAACATCCCCCCGCAGGCGGATTTACTCTAGGCCAGCGTGTAAACAAATGTTGCGATGCTAGTCTCGATCGCGGGAAAAGCGATCGGGCTTGCAGGAATTTTGCACCCACCGCGATCGCGCTTGGGATGTTACAAATGCTACTTTTGTGGCTTGGCAGCCTTACTGTGAGAAACCGCCTATATGTATAAAATTAAACTGATATATAAACTCGTTAAACTCGTTCCCAGGCTCAGCCTGGGAACGCCCCCTCGGAGGCTCCGCCTCCAGGTCAGGCGACCGCCTGGGAACCCCCCTCATATATAAACTCGTTAAACTCGTTCCCAGGCTCAGCCTGGGAACGCCCCCTCGGAGGCTCCGCCTCCAGAGTCCCCAAAGGAAAATGACCCAAATCCCGCGCCCGGAGAAGTGCGAGGGAGGCAAAAAGCAGTTACCTCACTTGCGATACTGTCCCGCAAGTGAGGTAAAATCGTTCGCTTAATGGCTAAGAGACCAACTCGCGATCGCGTTGCAGGTCGGAAAATAGACCCGTCCAATCCCCCGGCGGATGACCGCTATCGCCTTCTTTCACCTCAAAGGTCACATTGCAAGCAGCGGGAATGTCTAACGCTTGCACGCACAATTCGGCGATATCTTCGCGATTCACTTTCCCCTTAATCGTATCCCCTCGCTCGAAGGTTAACCGCTGAGTGCCCGGTTCTTCCGTCAGGGCACAAGGGCGGACGATCGTGTAGGGAATCCCACTCGAGCGAATCGCCTCTTCCCCGCGCAATTTCCAGGTTAAAATCCCGCCTAATTGGTCATTCATTCTCACCGCTGGCGGTTCTTCTTCTAAATTCAGTCCCGGACGACCCGGACGAGTCACCCCCGCCGAACTCACGTGAACGAACCGAGGTAATTTTTGCCCGCCATAGGCTTTCATCGATTCGATTTGCAATTGAAACACGCCCGGTTTAAAATTCTGATTGAGTTCCCCATCGTATTCAAACTTACTCAGCATGATTTGCACCGAGCGAATTTGAGAGGAGTCTAACGGGCCGGCATCTTGTAAGGTTTTTGCCCGAAAGACCGGGATAAATTCCGAAAAAGGAATGCGAACCGTAAACCAAATATTGGGAACCGTATCGAAAGAATAGCAGTAAGAAACGCTATCCCATTTCGGATCCGTGCGAAGGATAAATTTATAGCGCTTGCCATCACCTTTCACGCGCAAATCGATGCCTTCGTAGTCGGATAAATCCAATGGTGGCTCGAAATTGCGGGTGCGAACCGAGGCAAACCCGCCGGAATTGGCAGTGGAAACATACCCGGAGAAAAAGGCGGTTTCATCCACCAATCGCACGGTACTTTCGCTTGCGCCACCCATGACGATATCATCTAACGCACCCCAAGTTTCTTTTAAATCTTGGGTGGGTTTTCTAAAGTCAAAGATAATTTTTTCATCTGGATTGCCGAAGCGGGAGAGTTGAGAGCGAGTGGCATCTAAGAGGTTTTGAATGCCGTGGTATTCTACCATTTCCGGAGTATCCACCACTTCGGGGAGATAAAACTTGATGCCTTGATAGTATTTTTCCCGAGTGGGGGTATCGCCTTCCACCGGTTGCACGCGGGTTCCGATGCAAGAAATCACCGCTTTCACATCTTTGAGGAGGCGATCGCTCAGGGTTTCGGGGAGGGTGATATCTGCTTCCACCAAATCCACCCGATCGCCGAGGATTTCCCGCCCGCGCCGCGCATCTCTGACCAGCGATCGCACTTGATAGCCCCGTTGTTGGAGTTTTCGCACCACGCGCTTACCCACGCCACCAGTGGCACCCGCCACCAGAATCACCCCCGGGGTTTCCGGGGTGCTGACTGTATTTTTACCGCCAGTTAGCAGTTTTTGCAACCAGCGAATGTTTCCGAGAAAGGGAATAATCCCGAAATAAGACAGGGTTTTGAAGAACCTGCCTGCATCCCATTTGGCCTGATTTTTTTCGGTCATGGTTATCTACGCACTTGTCTGTTCTGCTTTTAGTGTTAACAAATATTTCGCAATGGCGGTTAGGGCGGTTTGCCTCACCTGTCCCCGGGAAAGCGGCGGGTGGGGACACAGACTGGCGATCGCCTTTCCGGGGCGCTGCAGTGGTCTCCCGGGGCAATGATGTTATTTAAAAAACAATTTTACTTAAGAGCGAGGGATGATGGCTATGGGGAAACTCCCCTGTTACCCCACTATTTTTGCACCAGTGGCGCACTGGTGAGACCCCGAAAAAAGGAACGCCCACAGACAGGAAAACTCACCCCAGTAACCCGGGAATGGGATGGGTATCTTGTGACGGGATACCGTAACTAGAAATCGCCACAGATAACAAGACAAACGGTGCGAAAAGCAAGAAAAAATGAATCAAACTTTGGCGGCGAGTTCCCCAGGAATCGGTATTCTAATAAGCGTAAGCTGTCACCCAATTCAATGGCTAATCGCTTATGCCCTAAAAAATAATAAAATGCGATCGCCGATGGGGAGAGTGATTTAAAATTTCGAATGCTAGAATATCCAGGGGTGCAGATGGGCAGTGCCTTCCGAGGAGATACTCTGCTAGTCTAGAAGGAGCAGCCAAAGTAAACACGCAAAGGAGATTACAGCTTGAAGAGTAAGTACGGGCAGAGTTGGCAAGCGATTTTGGGCGGGATTGTACTGGCGGTACTGATCCTCGTCGCCTCGAGTTCGTTTGTGATTATCAACCCCGGGGAAGCCGGCGTAATCAGCATCCTGGGGAAAGCCCGGGATGGCGCGTTACTCGAAGGTATCCACATCAAGCCGCCTTTGATTTCCAAAGTGGATGTTTATGATGTGACGGTGCAAAAGTTTGAGGTGCCCGCGCAGAGTGCCACCCGAGATTTACAAGATCTCACGGCGCGATTTGCGATTAACTTTCGCCTGGATCCGACCCAGGTGGTGAATGTTCGCAGAACTCAAGGAACCCTGGAAAATCTGGTGTCGAAAATTATCGCGCCACAAACCCAGGAATCTTTTAAAATAGCGGCAGCCAGAAGAACTGCAGAAGAATCGATCACGAAACGGAATGAATTGAAGCAAGATTTCGATATGGCGTTGAGCGAGCGCTTGAAAAAATATGCGGTAATCGTACTCGATACCAGTGTGATCGATTTGAATTTTTCTACCGAGTTTGCAAACGCGGTTGAAGACAAGCAAATTGCCGAACAACGGGCACAAAGAGCGGTTTATATTGCCCGGGAAGCGGAACAAGAAGCGCAAGCAGAAATCAATCGCGCCCAAGGGAAGGCGGAAGCGCAGCGCCTGTTAGCCGAAACCCTGAAAGCCCAAGGGGGCCAATTGGTACTGCAAAAAGAAGCGATCGAAGCGTGGCGCGAGGGCGGTGCCCAAATGCCCAACGTTTTGGTGTTAGGAGGCGACTCTCCTGGCGTTCCATTTTTGTTCAATTTGGGTGAAGTTCAAAAAGCGGCTAGCTTAACCCCATAGCTGGGTAACTGTTTCCCACAAAACCGTTCCCAGCTTCGGGCTGGGAACGGGATTAAAGGTTATGAACGAAGGGCGTTAAATAATTGCAATAAACCGGTGACACTTTCCTGTGCGGTGACTTTTCCTACACCGTAACAAGGGCGTTTTCGCCACCCGATCGCGGGCAAATGTCCCGCCGGCGCATCCAGAGAAAACCTCAGTTCGTCATAATACAACCAGTTTCCTTGCACCCGCCATCCCACGCGATCGCAAAATGCCGTGTAATCCCCTTCTACACTCTCCCAAATCTGCTGCTGAATATTGAAGCCAAATTGACCATAACTATATTCTTCCCACACCCAATCGATAGCAATTAAATCCGTGGGGGGAAAAGCGTGGATATCCTCTACACTCAGCCACCCTTCTTCTTCGCGATCGCTGGCTTTAAGCATCAGCGCCCAGGTTTCTTCATCGGCTTTTTTCCATTTCCCTTTTGACAATAATTTCATCAAATTATTGTAGTCTATTCCTACCTCGGAGGTGGGATAATAGGTTTCCGATGTGGCAGAATAAGGGTCAGTTGTGGTAGAATAGTCTGGTGTTGCGTCAGGGTTAAACTGGGCGGATAATTGCCAGAGAACCTGTTGCATTTGCTCGAAGTCGATGGGGTCGAGGCGAGCCATTACCCAATCTAATTGAGACTGGAGATAGCGTCGTTCTTCTTTCGCTTGGTCCAATTCGGCTTTGAGCTGGTCAAAGCGCCAGTTTAATTCAGATAAATCTGCGCGATCGCCCCGGGGTGGCATTGAGTTGGAGTGTTGCATTTCTTGCGCGATCGCTTGATAGCGTACCCACATTTTTCTCGCCCAGTCGAGCTGAACTTTTTGTTTTTCTAGGAAAGCTTTTCCCACTTTGCTGTATTTGCTGTCCGGTGGGGGAATCAAGTCCCACCCGCACACCGAACAGCGCTGGGTTTCTCCCTCCATGTATTCAGTATCGCAGACGGGACATTGCAACATAAAACTATCCGGATAAAAAAGCAATAAAAATCCGTAGGACGCGAGGTAAAAAGTTTGACGTTTCTGTAGCCAACTCCCCGAGTCCCAAGCGGCCAAATTCTACAGGATATTGCCGGTTTTAATCAGATTCCAGACGATGCCGATTAGAGAACCAAGCAGCAAAACTAGACTGGTAATCGAGCCAATTCCAAAGCCAATGGTGCGCTTTTCGGCAGCTTGATAATATCCCCAAGCATACACCGCGCGTCCCACAACCCAAGCCGCCCCAATGCCCGCCGCCCAAACTGGACTGACGAACACAGAAAACAGCCATAAAGCCGGCAGGAAAATCACCAGTTGTTCCAGGGTATTTTGCTGCACGCGCAACACCCGCTCGAAGTCCGGATCCCCGGTCATTTGCGGCGGGGGTACTTTGTATTTTGCTCTAGCTCCGCCCACATTAATGGTGACGACCAAATACAGAATCAGGGCGGAAACGGTGACTAAACTCGTCCAGGGTGAGAGCATGTTTTGCCAACCTCTACAAAAACGAACGATAAACTGTTTTGCAGCTCTGTGGGTATTATGCCATTAATGGGGAATTTGAGCAAAGCGATCGCCGAGGAATTTTCCCTGGATCCCAGGCAGTGGTCCGTCCCCGGGGGGGTTTAAGGGGCAATTTGCGTTTCTAATTCATCCAGACGATTTTCCACCTCGGTGAGCCGTTCTTTCAGTTCGATCGCTAAAATGGCAAGGTTATCAAATTGCTCCTCCAGGGTAAGGTCTTGCGGGCGTCTGGGTCGGGGAGTGGTGGCGGGTTCTGGTGTGGGTTCGGAAGCCGAAATCTGGGGGGTAAACTGCCGTTGTCGGCGCAGTCGCGACACTTCGTTTTCCAGTCGATTCAGTTGCGAGCGCAGGGTAAAAATTTCCGCTTCTAATTGTGAAATGCGAGAGGAATCGCTCCCGAAAGCTGGCGCTGAGGAAAATCCGGCGAGTACCATCAGGCCCGAACACAAGAGCAGCCCAAATCGCTTGAGGTTATTGAGGGTCATTGTCCAAATCCCGAACGGCTAAAAATATTGTCCAATTCCTATTTTACCTTACTCCTGCAATGAAATGAGTTGTTTATTTTCATGGTTTACAAAACATTCGGGAGAGAAGAAAATTTTAGCTCTAAAGCAAAAGTTATCCAAGCAGCGCGGGTAATTTTCACAGCCAACTGTGTGTGATTGACAGTTAAGGAAATCTCGGTTAAGCTCAGTCGAGAATCACCCTCGCGTCTTCGGCAGGGGTTGAGGCTTTTGGGTCTCCTTGCCGCAGGTTTGGGTAGGCAGGTACAACAATTTACGAGGACACCCGTGCTGGATCGAATCTGGATTGCGATTAGTTTCATTGTGTTTCTGTTGCTGTTTACGGGAGTCGGTATTTACTCGGCAACCCGCAAGACAAATACGACGGCGGATTATCTGCTTGCCAGTCGCACGGTCAATTTCTGGCTGACGGCTCTCTCCGCTTTCGCCACAGCCCACAGCGGTGCCATGTTCACGGCCATAATTGGTTATACTTACCAAGTGGGCATTTCCGCAGCTTGGTTGCCCATCGGATGGGTGCTGGGAGATGCCCTGGCTTGGATCTTTGTTTACAAGCGATTGCGCGTCGCCTCGGAGGAAAGCGCCTGCGAAACTGTGGGTGGGTTTCTCGCGGGCGACCAAAAGGGCAACCGGGCGATCGCTATTATCTCCGCATTCGTGACCCTGGCGTTTCTCGGCACCTACTCTGCGGCGCAACTGGTGGCGGGTAGTAAAGCACTGCACGTTCTGTTCGGCTGGGACTATTCTTGGGGGATTATTCTCGGTGCGGCGATCGTGGTGGCCTATTGTTTCTCCGGGGGCATTCGCGCCTCTATCTGGACTGATGCGGCACAATCGGGAGTGATGATGTTCGCCATGATGGGGCTGTTAGTTCTCTCTATTGCCGCTTGCGGCGGAGTGGGGGAACTGTGGAGCCAACTGGAAAGCATCGATCCGCTTCTCGTGAATCCCTCTCCCTCCAATCTCGAGTTTGGCACGCTTTTCTTTGTCTTGGGCTGGGTGGCATCGGGGTTGGCAGTATTAGGTCAACCTCATATCCTCGTCCGGGCAATGGCGATCGACTCCGCCGAAAATATAGGATTGTCTCGGAATCTCTACTTAATCTCTTATACGCTTTTTTCCGCAGCCGCGATCGGGGTGGGGCTGACGGCACGGGTGTTGATGCCCCAACTGATGGTTGCAGGCAGAGATCCGGAACTGGCACTACCTCTACTGTCAGTAGAACTGTTACCCGCCGTGTTGGTGGGCGTGATTTTAGCGGGACTGTTTGCGGCAGTCATTTCCACCACAGACTCCCAGATCCTCTCCTGTTCGGCGGCGTTGACACAAGATTTGTTTCCCAAAGCCGCGCATTCGTATAAAATGGCGAAAATCGGAACCGTGACGGCAACTGCCGTAATTTTGGCGATCGCCTTAGCGGGCAATCAAAATGTCTTTATGTTAGCCCTGTTGGGTTGGTCTACCCTGGGGTCTACTTTTGGGCCGCTTCTGCTGGTGCGGGTTTTTCGGTTGCCTCTCAATCCGATAGTAGCGATCGCGATGATGGTCGTCGCGATCGCTACTACCTTAATCTGGCGATTTGGACTCAACTGGTCTAACAATGTTATCGAAACACTTCCGGCGATGATAGCTCCTACGCTGGTTTACGCAATTTATTGGGTTTTTGCAGTTCGCCAAAACCAACAGAACCCCGGATCGCCGCCCTAAGAGCCATTTCCTTGGTTTTTACATTTTAGAAGCAATGAAAAACTGCCCGCTTTTATCTTTGCCTGACAATTTAAACCCGGCTTTATTGAAAAGCGCTGCAATCGCCTCTCCCTGGAAAATCCGGTAAATAAGTTGCTGCGTTGCTAAGATGCGATCGCCTTTTTTAAAGTAAAAGGTTTTCTCAATACAGTCTGGTTTTGTGGTAGATTCCACAATGTCCTGAGAGTAGACAATCCCTTCCGCTAAAGGTTTGTCATAATTATCGTGAACGCCTTGAATGTTGATAATAAACATCCCCCCCTTGTTGAGGCAGTTGGCAATATTTTGCAGCGCTTTTATGTTACTTTCATCGTCAGTTAAATGTGTATAAAAGTCTAACTCGTTGCCCGAATCGACAAAAGCACCCAACCCGCCGTTAGAAATGGCAACATCAAAGCGATCGGAAATCGACATCGAAAGAATATCCGCTTCAAACAGTTTGGCGCGATCGCCCAATCGCTTTTGAGCAATTTCCAACATAGCTGCGGTGTGATCCATGCCGGTTAATTTGTAATTCGGCTCGAGTTCTAACAGTTTCTCCAACAGTAAACCCGTTCCCACGCCAATTTCAATGATGCTTTGCTCTGGGGATACTATATCCGCGATTTGCTTGGCAATTTTTTCGTGGTTATAATAGCCACTGGTCATCAACAGATCGTAGTAATCGGCAATCCCCGTGTATTCGTTCATAGTGTTGCAGCCTCCTCAAATAGCTGGGTTTTACAGACCTAGCTTAACCGCTTTCAATTTACTTGTCAACCGTTTCGCTCAGCGAGGCGACAATTGTTTGTTATTCGACACCAGAATATTCTTACCCCATCCGGTTTTATCGGCTAACTTGCCCTTGAGTGTACCCACATTTTAGCGGCACACTTTGACTGGCGATCGCCCGATATAAAAATGCGCGCGATCGCGATTTCCCGGCTATTTTATTCAGAATTATCGGGATTAGAGGAAGCTTGTGCGGCTTCGAGAACCCGCTCCACATCCAACTCTAAAGCCGCCGCCACCTGTTCCACGCTCAATCCCAGCGCCAATAACCGAGGGACGGATTCCAGCTTACCCTCTAGCTTGCCTTCTCGCTTGCCTTTTTCCTCAGCTTCGGCGGCGACTTCTTGAAAGTACCGGGTTTGTTTTAACTCGGGCAATCCAAACATCGCTTCTATCTCCTGTCGCGATAAATACGGTAATTTATAGACCATGATGGTCTCTATCAATCCTACAACTTTTTGCTTCAATGCTTCATCGGCAAGTTGCTCCTGCGCTTGCTGGATTAATTGCGGTGCTCGGTCGATCGCGGTTTGACGATCCTTGACCACCAAATTCACCATTCCCAATCCCAGAGAAAGGGTGGATGGTTCTGAGAGTTCATCTAAATAGACGCGGATTAACAGGGGGGTTTCCTCCGGGCGATCGCCTTGCAGAAACCGCCGATATTGGCGCGGTACCCCCGGATCGCAACTGCGCGAGGAAAAGAGGGCGACGGCTTGAAAATCTTGCTGGGGTTGATATTGACCCAGATAAACGAAGATTTCACTCAAAAATCGCCAGTAGAAATCCTCTTTTTTCTGAAATTGTACCTCCAAAAAATAGATAAGCAAGTCGAGTTCGTTCTCCGGAGGTAACAACACCCCATCGAACCGACGTGCCAGTTCTTTGATTTCCCGCGAGGTGAATTCATAGCCTCGGGCGCGATCGCTGGATTGCCCGAGGAGTTCAAACACCAAACCGGGAAAGGTTTGAAACAGTTGATAAAAAATCGTATCCGTTCTCACCGAATTCGCTTCCGTTTTTAGAAGTGGACGATAAATGAACCGCGATCGCGCCGATTTACCTTTCGGGTATTGCCCTCCCTCGGTCAAGTTTCCTTAATTATTATAATTCAAAACTCCCTCGGTTTTCCACATAAGCGTCGCCTGCCAGCCGACTTGTGCCTTGCAGTAGATTAAGCCTTAAATGCGGCACTTAAAGCGGTTGATGCTTCTTCGAGGGCGGACAATCCTTGCGGTAACTTTTTCGCCAAATTGACAAAACCGTGAATCGTGCCATTATAGCGACTGATTTTGACGGGAACTCCTGCGGCTTGCAGGCGATCGCCGTAGAGTTCCGCTTCGTCGCGCAGGATGTCTAATTCCGCAGTAATTATCAAGGCGGGAGGTAGATTGTGCAGAGTTTTAGCAAACATCGGCGAAGCATAGGGATTTTTCCCGTCAGCCGCACTGGTAAGATAGCAATCCCAGAACCATTTCATCAAGGGTTTAGTTAATAGATAATATTTGCTATTTTGCCGATAAGATGGGGTATCGAATCGGTATTGAATTACCGGATAAAATAACAGTTGATAAACGAGAGAAAGGCTTTGCCGATCGCGCGCCATCTGTGCCACCACTGCCGCCAAATTGCCCCCCGCACTTTCTCCCCCGACGGCAAGGCGATCGCGATCGGCGTTGAGTTCTGCGGCATGATTCGCCACCCACAGGGTCGCCGCATAGGCATCTTCGGCAGCGGCGGGGAACAAATGTTCCGGTGCCAAGCGATAATCCACCGACACCACCACACAATCGGCGCGATTCGCCAACGTGCGACAGATACTCTCTTCCATCTCCAGATTGCCGATGACCCATCCGCCCCCGTGAAAGTACACCAACACCGGAAACGGCGCTTGCCCCGCTGGGGTATAGATTCGCAGCGGAATTTCCCCTGCCGGACCGGGAATTGAGCGGTTTTCCACCTGGGCGATCGCTTCGCGCGCGTGGGAAAACCGGAGAAAGATTTCGTTCACTTCCCGCACTTTGGTCGGGTTGAGTTTGGAAATCGGCGGAAATTCCCACTGGGCGATTTCCGCTAACAAGGCTTGGGTTTCTGAATTTGCTGGCATAATACTGCAACGCTTTGCGGATTTTCTCCAATTGTACCACTGCCGTTGTGGCTTGCAGATAAATTTTATATCCTTTTAAGTTTCTACCCTAAAAAGCAGGCGATCGCCACGGGGGTTGTCCGGGAACAACATTTTGTGATAGAATAAACCTCATTCACCTTGACTTGATGGCAATTCGATTGAAAACTCCCATGAAATCCCAGCAACAACGGCTAGCAGTTGCCGAGTCTTACTTGCGAGAAACCGTGGCACCGAATGCCACAGCGCTCGATCGCGATCCGGAGGTGCTGCGCCAGGCCCTCGCCGGATTGGGCGATCGCCGATTATTAGCCCTGAAAGTTCCCGAAGCGTGGGGCGGTGCGGATCCGGAAACCGCCCGCCAGTTTCAGGAAATGGTAGCGCGATATTCCGGTGCCTTAGCCTTTTTGCAGACACAGCACCAAAGTGCGAGCGGAATGCTGGCTCGCAGCGACAACGAGGCGCTGAAACAGGCGTATTTGCCCCATCTGGCAAGCGGCGATCGCTTGTTAGGGGTGGGGTTCTCCCAATTGCGGCGGCGCGGTACCCCGATGGTGAAAGCGCGACCCGTGGCGGGTGGATTTGCGATCGACGGTCAAGTGCCTTGGGTAACCGGATGGGGGTCGTTTTCGGAATTTATCGTCGGTGCCGAATTGCCCGATGGGCGGGCACTTTATGGCGTGGTTCCCTTTGCCGATACCCAGGACAATGGCGGCAGTGTTACCTTTAGTGAGCCAATGCAGCTTGCCGCCATGCAATCCACCCAAACCGTTATCGGTCAGCTCGAACGCTGGTTTTTACCCGCAGCGCGGGTGGTGTTTGTCAAACCGGCGGGATGGATACATGAAAGCGATCGCCACAATGTATTGCATCACAGTTTTTTTGCCTTGGGTTGCGCCCGGGCGGGATTGGACATTGTAGAATCCGCCCGCAAGAAGAAACAACTGCCCGCCATTGCCGCAGCTTGGGCCGCCCTCGATCGCGAATTAAACACCTGTCGAAGTGCGATATACCAACGCTCCACCCAGAATCCCGCCGAGTCCACCGGCGATCGGCAGGCCAACCCCTCCCCGCTAACGTCGCTACAATTGCGAGCCTGGGCGATTGCCCTGGCCAATCGCTGCGCTCACGCCGCCGTCACGGTTTCCAGTGGTGCGGCGAATCTCAGCCATCATCCCGCCCAACGGGTCTATCGCGAAGCTTTGGTGTTTTCCGTATCCGGGCAAACCACCGCCGTGATGGAAGCCACCCTCGATCGCGCGATCGGTGCAAGTGAGGTGGAAGTCGCTGCCCGTTCCCATTATCTCACTTAACGTCTAAACCGAATCTACCCGGAATTATCTGATGCAGGTTAACCCCGATCGCTCCTGGCAAACCCGCTTTCTCCTCCCCTCTATTCTCTCATTTTTCGCAGGCGTTGCCATCCTATTTTATAAAGGTCCCGGTTGGCAGTTTTTTCGCTTTTATGTCGGAGATGTAGTGGCGGTGGCATTTCTCTATTTTCTCCTCAGTTTGTTTTGGAAAGCTGCGGCGTATTGGCGCGCTGCAGCGATTGGCGCGATCGCCACCGCCATCGAACTGGCGCAGTTATGGGAACTGACCCCGAAAAATGGCTCGTTTGTCAGTACAATTGTCTTCGGTTCGCAATTTGAACTCTGGGATTTTGTCGCCTATGGCGTGGGATTGGCGATCGCCCTAGCGGTGGATTTTGCCCTCAAGCGCGATCGGCAAGGAAAAACGGGGGATTAATTCCTCTCTCCTGCGCCAATTTTCTCCCCTTTCTGCAGATTAACCGCCAATTTTATGATATAACCAAAAAGGTCAATTCTGCAAAGCGCGATCGCCATGCAAAAATTTATTACCCATATCCGCGTGCGTCACTATGAAATGGATGCTCTCGGTCACGTCAACAACGCCAGCTATCAGCATTACCTGGAAGATGTGGGAATTCAACACTCCGAACATCTCGGTTTTTCCCTCGATCGCTATCGAGAACTCGGCGGTTATTTCGTCATGCGCCGCGTGGAAATCGACTACCTGCGTCCCGCCGTCGCCGGGGATATTTTGGAGATTACTACCTGGTTGTCAAAAGTACGGGGCACTCGGGCTATTCGCCAGTATGAAATTCGCAAAAAAGGAGAGGAAAATTTGGTGGTCACTGCAGAAGTTTTGTGGGTGTGGGTAGATGCCGCTACCATGAAACCCAAACCGATTCCAAAGGAATTTATCACCACCTTTGAGGAACAGAAATCGGCATGAAACCGGGAAATAGAGGGATAAAAAATGAGCGATTTATCGAACTTGGCAGTCAATGCAATTGCTAAATTTAGCAACTATATACTAGCGATAGGTGCCCGTCAAACATCGGCGATCGCTTAAACTAAAATCCACAATATCACTCGTAGGGAGAGGAAAAAATCCATGAAAAAAGTGCTATTTCTCTGTACGGGCAATTACTACCGCAGTCGGTTTGCGGAACATCTGTTTAATGCCTTAGCAGCAAAACACCAACTGGATTGGCAAGCGGATTCCCGGGGATTGGCCCTGGAACTGGGCGTCAACAATGTAGGGCCGATTTCCAAGTACACTGTGCGACGATTGGCAGAACTCGGGATTGAGATTGGCGATCGCGAACGATTTCCCCGATCGGCAGAGTCGGCAGATTTTGCCACCGCCGATCGCATTATCGCCTTAGATGAAACGGAACATCGTCCTATGATAGCACAACGCTTTCCCCAATGGGCGGAGGCGATCGCCTATTGGAATGTGTGCGATGTGGATAAAACCCCGGCGGAAACCGCCCTACCGGAAATAGAACGCCGGATAGAAGAACTGGCGATCGCCTTGCAGCAGTTGCCTTAATTTAAGGAAAGGCGATCGGGAAGAATTGATGGGCGATCGCCTTGTCTCACTTTCAACCCAATCCACCTTAAAAAATAATAATATCGTTCGCCATCACTTCCCCACTTTCAATCACCGCAATTTGCACCAAATCCCCCGTCGAATTCGCCGCCGTTGCTGCCACTCCACCACTGGGGTCGTAGTACAAAATCCCGCCTTCCCCGGGTTGAGCGTCAAACACAATCGAAGCCAATTCCAGTTGCGTTCCTCCCGGCAATGCAAAGGTTCCCGAATAAGATTCGCTTCTCGAGGTAACGGCGAAAAAATCCACCTGAGTTCGCAGTCCCCCGATCGCATCTTCCGCAAAATCGAAGTGATTTACGCCGCGTTTCAAATAAAATCGATCCGTACCGCTTTCAAATACCGTCACCGTATCGTTGCCTTCTGTCGCCGTGGGCGTTTGATACACAAAACCCTGGGAAATTCCCGCACTGGCAACCAGACTATCTGCCCCTAATCCTCCTGACAAGCTATCATTTCCCGCCCCGCTTTCTAAGGTATCGTTTCCCGCACTTCCCACTAAAAAATCATTCCCAGAACCGCTGACCAAAGTATCGGTATTCGCCCCAGCAACCAGAACGTTATTGCCCGCTTTTGCTTGTAATAAATTGCTTCCCGCGCCATTGGCCGCAAATAGAGAATCGTTGCCTTGACTGCCGACTAACGTGCTGTTTTCGCCTAATGCCAACAGGGTATCGTTTGCATTACTGCCGTTTAAAACGCTGTTATCGCTAGCGGCGATCGAATCCCCATCTGTGGGCATTGGGGCAGGTTCCTCCTCAACCGACATCCCCGATTCGTTATTCTCGGGTTCGGAACTCGGCGGAAAGAAACTGCGCCCTTCACTCAAACCAAATTCGATTAAATGCTGCAAGGCTTCTTCCCGGATGAATTGACTTAAGTCCGGATGAATGGTTTGATAGTAATTGAGGTCAACTGCTGGGGAAAAACTGCGCCCTTCACTGATGCCAAAAGCAAGCAAATGCTGCAAAAGCGTTTCTCGATTTAGTCCCTGAAGGTCGGGATGCAAAGATTGATAGTAATCTAAATCGACCACTGGGGAAAATTGCCGCCCTTCAGCAAGGCCAAATTGTCGGAAATGTTGTAATGCTTCTGGGTCGCTGAATTGAGCGATATCCGGATAAATCGACCGATAATAGTTGGGGTTAAATACATCGGAGAGTGTCAAAACCATTTTGATTGTTCCCTTGCTAATGGATAATCATTGGAAGAAGCGGCGATCGCGCCTGGGGGTAAACGGTATCCCGGCAAATTCGCCCCCATAACCTTCCCTACTCACACTACACTAATCTACCCGGGCGATGCCATCTCCTCCATTGCAGGATACCCAATCTGGGACGAAATCCTGCGCCATTTGTTCGGAAAAAAGGAGCCAAGGTGAGGAAAAGTTCGCCAGTTAAGGGAAAAAGTTGGGTTGTAACCTTGATTTTACCCTAGGAAAAATTATTGCCATTTCGGGAATAAATATGTTATAATAATTTATAACTTTCAAGCGAATGTGCCGTATTTTTCCTCTTCCTTCATTCGCAAGTGGGCGAATTCAAAATACTGCGGTTCAATTTCAATCCCAATACTGTGACGGCCCCATCGACTGGCGGCTAAATTCGTACTGCCGGTTCCCATAAACGGATCGAGAACGGTATCGCCTACAAACGAAAACATCCGGATCAGACGTTCGGCGATCGCGATTGGATAGGGGGCGGGATGCGATTTCGTTGAAGCCCCGCCAATCGTCCAAATTTGTTGGAAATACTCCCGATGAGTTGCTTCCGGAATTACCGATAAAATTCGCGTCGCTAAATTCGGCTGACGATAGCCCCCAGATTTTCTCTGAAACAGGATGTATTCAATGTCATTTTTAATCACTGCATTCGGTTCGTAAGGCTTTCCTAAAAACTTCGATTTTCGATTAGATTCACATTTGGAATTCGCAATTTTATGCCAAATAATTGGCGCTAAATTATCAAAACCAATTTGACGACATCGTTCTTGAATGCTGGCATGTAACGGAAATACTACATGACGACCAAACCGCCGTCTGGGCACACAGACATCCCCCACCACAATCGCCAATCTTCCACCGGGAACCAACAGGCGAAAAACCTGTTTCCACACCCGATCCAGTTCGCTTAAAAATTCCTCATAATCGTCAATTGTTCCCAGTTGTCCTTCCCGGTTGGGGTAGGATTTCAGCGTCCAATAGGGCGGAGAAGTCACCACGAAATGAACGCTTTTATCGGGGAGGGTTTCCAAACATCGACCATCCCCGATATTGAGCTGATGACGGGTGGGTAATTGCTGCACAATTGCTTCAATCGAGCGGGTTAAGTTGAGGTTTTTGGCAATTGCCGGAATTGCCTTTTGCACATTGCGCTTGGCGAGGGCGATCGCTTCAGTGGGAACGATCGCCTCTAATTCTGTTTGTGTCACATCGCCTCGGTGAGAATTTGCTACAATGACCTGAGTAAACAAGGTCTGCTCCTTATCTGTGTGGGACGCTTTTCTATTATAATGGCAAAGGGGTAGAGCGGGCAAATAATTGCCGCCAATTTTTGAGGAAATAAGGGAGGCGATCGCCTCTTCGGTTAAATGGCATCGCAGGGGCAAACTTCACTGTATAAAATCCCCCCATATGGCCGAAAATGCGGTGGATATCCCATATTCTATAGGGTGGGACTTGCGCCACCGATTGACCCTCTGCAATGCAAAGACTGGGAAAGTGGCCACTTGAACCTGGAGATCGCTTCCCGACTCGCCCGTTCTGTGTTATAGTAGGAAACTATGTAAAACTTTAGCTAATTACCCGAATTCCTTTGAGTAGATGTTTGTTATGTTAATTGAGTTCAGCGTCGGCAACTACCGCTCCTTCAAAGAAACTGTCACATTCAGCATGGTGACGGCAGACATTACTTCTTCGGATAAAAATATTGATACAAATAACGTCTTTCAAGTTGATAACGAACTCAGCTTACTCAAAAGTGCAGCTATCTATGGAGCCAATGCCAGTGGCAAGAGCAATCTTGCTCAGGCGATCGCTTTCATGCGTTGGTTTGTCCTCAATTCATCGAAAGAAACCCAGATTGCGGAAGAAATAAATGTGGAAACCTTCAGGCTGAGTACCGAAACTCTCGGCCACCCCTCTTTTTTTGAAATTGTTTTCAGATTAAAAGCAAAACAATATAGATATGGATTTTAAGTAGACAAAATGGAGGTAGTTTCTGAGTGGTTAGCCCAGGTGCCAAAGCAACAATAACGAATGCTTTTTGAAAGAAAAAAAGAAAATTTTAGCATTAGACAATCCTTCAAAGAAGGAAAAAAACTAAACAATAAAACCAGAAGTAATGCCTTATTTATTTCTGTAGTGGCGCAATTTAATGGAGAAATTTCACAAAAAATATTATTGTGATTTCGCCATAACCTACAGGTTATATCAGGTCTACAGAATATGAGTCCCAGGCAGCATACACTGGACTATTTTGAAAAAGATGGCTATAGAATGGAAATTATTAAATTCGTCAAAGAGTTAGATGTTGTAATTCACGATATCAAAGTAGAAAATACAACACTCAACGAAGAATCATTACAGAGGAACTGGAAAGCAAACAACCCACTGCTATTAAAAACGCACGACGGCTTTTGCAAGAATACGATCCACCAAACCCAGCAGGTGGCAATCCATTAACCACGGTGTATGTTTTGGTAGAAAAACTCAACAAGTTTATCCCCGGGTAAATCGGGGAAGCATTTGCGGCAAAATGGTTAATCTTTATGCCGGAATGCTTTACCGTCAGTTGAGTATAAATAGAGGAAACTAAACACCGATTGTTGCACTCCTATTTTTTGCTAATTAGGACAGTGGTTGAGAAAAAAACCAGGTTAATATAGTGTGCGTTTTATTGCCAATAAAAATAGCCCGCGTAGGCGGGCAATGTTGCATTTAGCCCTACCCTTCTGGGGTGCTGGGCTTTTTCAGACCAATCGAGCGGACTTAATATTATAACCTCATCAAAGCATTTCCACTTCCAGGCGAGAGCCTTGAGGAGATTTAAACACTTTTACCTGATTTGGCAATCGTTCTCCCAGGGCTTTTACGTGGGTAATAACCCCGATGAGGCGGTTTTGTTGGCGCAGGGAGTCTAAAATTTGCGTGACGCTTTCTAGGGTTTCTGCATCTAACGTGCCGAAGCCTTCATCTAAAAATAAACTGCCTAATTCTGCGCCCATCGAGAGCTTTTCTGAAAGGGCGATCGCCATCGATAAAGAGGCAGCAAAGGTTTCCCCACCGGAAAGGGTTCGTACCCGTCGCAGTTCGCCGCCATTCCAGTTATCTTCAACCCAATATTCTCCCCCTTGCATTTGCAGCGCATAGCGCGCGTCGGTGAGTTCTTTTAACAACAGAGTGGCGCGGGCAACTAATTCGGCTTCTAAATGCTCTAAAATATAAGCCTGAAATTCATTGGCTTTTAGATTTTGCGCCAAAGTCCGATAAATTTCATAATTTTGAGTGACGGTTTCGCATTCGGCGAGCAGTTTTTTCCCCTGTGCTTGTTTTTGTTCGGCTGCTTGAATCCAGGTGGAGAGTTCCACACGCTTATCTTGCGCCGCTTTTAATTTGCCTTCGGCGATTTTTTGGGCGCTGCGCCGCTGGTTAAGTTGGGTTAAATCGGTGGTTCGATCGCCGATAATTTCTTGTAAATCATTCACCCGCGTGGATAGCTCGACTTTCGTTTCTCTGTACTGGGCGATCGCGGTTTGCCATTGGCTTTGTTGTGCGGGAGAAACGATTGCTTCGAGAAAGCTTTCTTCGGTAAAATCGGCACCTTTTAGGGTCTCTTTCCACCGGGCATTTAATTGCTCTTTTTTGTCTCGTGCTGTATCTGCGGCGGTGGTGGCTTGGTGGGTCTGTTCCCGCAGTTGTATCTCGTTCGTCTGCACCGATCGCGCGGCGTTTTCGGCGGCTTCTGCGCGATCGCGGAGGGTTTGTTTTTGTCGGCTGAGCGCTTGTGCGAGTGCCTCGTAAGACTGACCCTCGGTTATCTCATGCAGTTTGTCCCTTGCGGCTTGCAGGTTGTGCTGTCGTCGTGCCAGTTCCGCCGTGGCGGCTTCCGACTCGGTGACGGCGGCGGTATGGGTTTGGGTGGCAAACTCCTGGGCCTGTTGCGCGCTCTCTAATTGTGATACAGCTTGTTTCTGGGCGTCGGCAGCGGCGCGATACTGGCGATCGCTGTGTTGCAGCGCTTCCCGTTCCTGCTGTAGGGCGATCGCGTCGATAGCGGCTGATGCGGGTAACTGTAACGCCGCCGCAATCTGTTGGCGCAACCGATCCTGTTGCTGCTGGGTGCTTTCGAGTTGTGCCCGCGTCTCGGATTCTTTTTGTGCGATATTCTCTAAAGCCGCTTCTGCCTTGGTTGCGCTCAGTTGCGCCCTTTGCAATGCTTGCGCTGCCCGGGCTTCTTCTTGCCGCAGGGGGACGGTATCGATAATATCAAATGCCGCTAAAGAGGGCAATTCTGCTTCGGTTTCCGGGTGCAAGCCGCCACACACCGGGCAAGTATCCCCCGGTTGCAAGGTCATCCGCAATGCGGCAGCATGGTTGGCGCGCGCCGCTTCCGCGTTGGCGTTTTCTGCGGCTTCGAGTTGTTGCCGAATCGCCGCGATCGCCGTTTCGGCTCGTTCCCGGTTTAAAATCGCCGCCCGATACTCTTCTTCTTGATTATACTTTTCCCGCACGGCGCTGTCAAGTGCCTTGCCCTGCTGTTTCAGTTGCTTTTCCACCATCGCCCATTCCCCCAGTAGCGGCGCAACGGTAGTGAGACGGTCTAACCGTTCCCCTCCCGGTTGATGTCGCTGCAGGGCGTCGGTGGCGCTTTGCAGTTGCATGGTGGCAAATTTGAGCTTGGCGGAAGCTTGCGTGAGTTGATGTTTGGCGGCTTGTTGCTGACGCTGTTTTTGCTGCAAACTGCTCGTAGCGATCGCCACTTCCCGCTCTAATTGTTGCCGTTGGGCTTCGTAAACTTTCGCCGTGGCTAAGGCGGCTTCCCGGGCGGCAATTTGCGGCGCGATCGCCTCCGCTTCCGCTCTCACTTTTGCCAAGTTTTCTTCCGCCGCCGCCCGTTGGCTGGCGGCTTGCGCGAGACGGGCGCTGGCTTCCCGGGCCGCAGTTTCCGTGAGGTGGGCTTGCTCTCGCGCCTCTCGCACAAATGCCCACTCGGCTTGCAAGCGATCGGCCCGTTGCGACTGCGCCAACCGGGTTTGCAGGCTTTCGATTTCGCCAGATTGGCGGTTTAACTCCTGCAATTGTTGCTGCAACTGGCTCAGGCGGGTTATCTGCTGGAATAACCGTTCCTCCTCATCGAGCAATTTCTGCGCGTTGAATACTTCGGCATTGAGCGCGTTTAAGCCTGCTTCTAACTCGGTGAGTTGCGATCGCGTCTCTCGCACTTCTACCTCGTCTGGTACGGCGAGATCGGCGATTTGCCGCTCGATGGTGGCCACTTCTTGCTTGAGCATCCGCGCCAAATCGTTGGTTTCCTTCCGCATCCGCTCGAATATCTCGAATCCGGCGAGCTGTCGCAGGATTTCTCGCCGCTTGCTGGTATTTCCTTTTAAAAACTCGTCAAATTGACCTTGCGGGAGCAGGATAACCCGGGTAAAGGTATGAAAGTCCATTCCCAGAATCTCCGCGATCGCTTTTTTCGTTTCCCGTTCCTTCGTTTCCAGGGTTTCCCAACTGCGATCGCTCAGGGCTTGTTCTAACAATACCTGCGTTACTGGGCTACTGGGGCGATATCGCCAGCGCCGCGTCACCCGAAACTCTCCGCGAGACACGGAAAACCGAAATTGCACTTTTAACTCACTCGCCCCTTGGCTCACTAATTCGCTTACTTGGGAGGTGCGGGCAGTGGTTCCATATAAGGCATAGGTGATGGCATCGAGTAACGAGGACTTCCCCGCCCCCGTGGCCCCGGTGATGGCGAACAAATCTAACTCTGAAAAATTCAGGGTTTGTTCGCGGCGAAAGCTGGTAAATCCGGCTAGAGAAAGTTCGAGGGGTCGCATATTGCAATCAAGTAGTTGAGAACGAGCGGTTTTTGGGTTAAGTTTAGCACGCCGATCGCCTCGGCGTGCTTTCGGATTAGCTATCTAGTTTATCCTT
Source organism: Phormidium sp. CCY1219 (assembly GCF_055795085.1). NCBI lineage: Bacteria > Bacillati > Cyanobacteriota > Cyanophyceae > Oscillatoriales > Oscillatoriaceae > Phormidium > Phormidium sp. CCY1219. The sequence continues at coordinate 28,247 of NZ_JAYFEQ010000825.1, forward strand.
TCATGTTATCCCACCGGCTTCTTTTCTCTTAATTTTTTATAAAGATTTTTAAATTCTCGCTCCACCGCCGGATCCGGGGAGTAGCCGAGTCGTTCTTGATAGTAATTGCGAAATTCCTGCACCGGGTCGAGTTCGGCGGAACTGCGCGTGGGTTGGGGGCGCTGAAAAAAGGAGTCGGGATAAAAGGGTTGAATTTGCAGGGCTTGAGGACAAATTTGCCGCACGCGATCGGCCAATCCGAGAACCGGACTGTCTAATTCGACAATAACCTTCAAAAACCCCGGATAATACTGTTGCGCTTCTAAGGTTTCATCTAAACTGTCCCCCGTACAGCGAATTACTTTTAACGGGCGCTGACAGATTAACGGAATAAATTCCACCTGGGCCGGTTCTCCCGGTTCGACTTCAATCAAATAAAAGCCTTTTTCTTGTTCCGCTTCTCCAAAATCAATTTGAATTAACGAACCGGAATAATAGGTGGGCGGACTGGTGCGAATTTGCTGAGGAACGTGGATATGCCCGAGGGCGATATATTGCGCTTCTGGGGGTAAAGTTTGGCGAGAAATGGCGTAGGTGTCGCGGGTGTAGTAAGCGACTTCCGATTGCGCCAATTTTGCGCCATCCATTGCCATATGACCCATCAAAATATTGACTTGCTTTTCTTTAAACCAGCTCGTTAAATCGGCAAAAACTTCGCCAACTACTTCCCGATAACTTTGCCGTTGCTGTTCGTCATTTTGATGCCACAATGCATGAGCGTTCAACATCCGCCGTTCCGACGCAAAGGGTAAGGCACCAACGCAGAGTTTGCCGCTTTTCGTATTCAGAATGACCGCGCCTCCGTCATCCGCCAAACGGGGTTTTCCCAAGGCACGAACTCCCGCCAGAGAGAGCAGGTGCGCCAGTCCATCGATGCGGGTAGCGGAGTCGTGATTTCCCGCGATCGCCACAGCGGGAATGCCCGCTTCTTGTAACTGATAAAAAAATTGATAGGCCACTTTTTCGGCGTAGGCGGGCGGGTTGGGAATGTCGAAAATATCCCCGGCAATTAGCATCGCATCCACGTCCAATTCTTTGGCATGGTGGAGAATTTGCTCCAACGCGCCTGCAATTTCGCGGGTGCGATCGACGCCTTTTAATCGTCGTCCGAGATGCCAGTCGGCAGTATGAATGATTCGCATGGGGAACGGGGGAATTAGAGGATAATTTAGCCATGAGTTTGACTGATGTAGAATAGTTTACCCCATTGCCAAGCAATTTACAAGGGAGTCGGAGGGGAAAAATAAAAGTAGGGTGGATTAAACCACCCTACTTCAGAGAAATCGGTTCCCTCGGCCAACGGTTACTCAATTTCTTCCGGAATAGCGGGCGCGACTTGGACATTTAATTCTACCACCTGTACCCCGGGAATCTCCATTGCCACCGGGGCGATCGCATTTAGTTCGTTGATGGTTTGCACCGTTCCGGATATGGTCACCAATCCATTTTCATCGGCATCAACTGCAAGAATACTGGCCGGCAATTGCGTTTCTAAGCGATTGCGAACCAGACTTTCGATGTTGTCTTCGTCGATTTCTAACGGGTCGCCGAATGTGGCTGCTCGTTGTTCCCTTGCCCGTTCGTCCGAGGCAATTTGCGCTTGACGCAGGTCACTTTTCGCGTCTTCTACCGTTTCTTGCACGTCTTCAATATCGGGCACTTCACCGGGGGCGTAAACGCTATTGGGAGCGTCGGCGCTGGTGCGGTCTACGCTGCAAGCACCTGCACCCAATACAATCGCACTGGTGAGTAACATCGGAATAAATTTTTTAAGTTTTCTGGGGTGAGTTAATAGTAGCATAGCGAGTCAATTGGTTTCTATAAAACTGTTTGAAATTCAGTGAAAAAGGGAGGAAATTGCGTTAGGGGAGAGACCCGATCGCTCGGGCCTCTACGAGAGAGATCTTCTCATTTCGCAACGGGATTATACTCGTCCGGTGGGATGATAATTAGACGTTCCCGCGCGGGGTTGAGTATAATGGTGAGAGCGATCGCGATAGGGAGTGCTGCTTTCGGGAAAGGGTTCCCCGGGAAGCTCGTAGATGCCCCATTCGCGAATGCCTCGGGCATTGAGAATCGAGTCAGCGAAGCGAATTTCTCCTTCAGTGGCGGTCACGAGGACCAAATAATCGCCCTGTGCGACGCGATCGCTGTATAGTTTGGCGCGTTCTTCCGGAATGCCCAGCCCGATGAGTGCGCCGACTAAACCGCCTGCAGCTGCACCGATCGCGCCTCCTGCCACGGTACTGGCGAGGGCAGTGGCTTCCGCACCGACGAGCAGCAACGGTCCAACGCCGGGAACTGCCAAGGCACCGAGTCCGACGAGCAAGCCGGTCAAGCCACCGACGGCACCGCCTGTAATCGCACCGGCTGCCGCACCTTCATCGGCTTTGTTACCCCCGGCAGGTTCCACCTCAATGCTCGCTAAGTTCCCCTGACGGTCGCGATCGCGGGCGATTACTGACACCTTTTCCATCGGAAACCCTTCGTCCCTCAGTTCTTGCAGCGCTTCTTCCGCCGCTCTAGAAGTGGAAAACAGACCCACCGCGCGTTGGTGTTGTTCCATCCTCACCGGACGTGCCGAGTTGGGGGTCGTCTCACTCATAGAGGCAGAGGGACTGTGGCGACTCTCGCCGGGAATGTCATAGATGCCCCACTCTTCAATGCCGAGGCGGCTGAGAATTCGTTCGGCGCGACGGATTTCGTCTTCCGTGCCTTCCACGATTAACAAGTAGTCGCCTCTGGACACCCGCTCGTTATACACGCGGGCGCGCTCTTCCGGAATGCCCAATCCGACCAACGCTCCGACTAAACCGCCGGCTGCCGCACCGATCGCGCCTCCTGCCAAAGTATTGGCCAGGATATTGGCGATCGCGCCACCAAACAGCACCGGACCGATACCGGGAATGGTCAGTGCGGTCAAGCCTTCCAGCAAGCCGATAAAACCGCCCACGGTGCCCCCGGCGATCGCACCAGTGGCCGCACCTTCCCCTGCGCGATCGCCGGCGGGTTCCGTATAGGTGCGCGTGGCAGGGGCAGAGGCAGCATCTCCCATCGTGCGATGATGATTCACGTCTACTCCCGTCACATTCTCCCGTCGGTGAATATCTGGGGCAATTATCGAAATATTGTCGATACTAAATCCAGCCCGTCGCAGTTCATTGAACGCGGCTTCGGCGTCTTCGTAGCGAGAAAAGACACCCACGGCTCGTTTATCTTTTAAAAAAGCCATTTTTCCTCCCGTTTATCATCAAATATATGGCGCAGGTTTTGCCAAGGTAGGCTCTCCTGCACTCCTCTTTAGCTTATCCCTTTTGCTCGGGAAATTCCTCTGTCTTGGGAGGGAAATTTACGCGATCGCGACTCCTTCAGCTTGCCGCTTTCACACCCTTGGCTTCACGAGTTCTGTTCGGAAACTGCCGGCGCGACAATCGCGTTGACTTTTACCCGTTTTACCCCTTTAATCTCCTTGGCTAAGGGTTCGATGCGCTCGAATTGCTCTGATGTGGGAACTGTGCCGGCGATTGTCACCACTCCCGCTTCTGCATCAACGGTGAGCAAACTCGCCGGTAAATTTACCTCTAATTTACTTCTAACTTCGCTTTCGAGATCGCGATCGGCGCGTCGTTCGGGATTGCCCCACCAATTATTCCGCTGCTCCCTGGCACGAATGTCTGCATTTGCTTGTCGTCTTCGCAGGGATCGAGTGCCATCGTTATAGGTTTCCCAAGCGGTGTCCGCATCCGGGGGTTTGCTATCGATTTGCGTGGTATTTGGAGCGCTGGCGCTCGTTTTCGCCACTTGGCAACCCGCTGCCGCAAACAGCACCACGGCAGTGAAAATAAATCTAGGTATTTTTTTCATCTTTCTTTCCTCATATTTTTCTCTGCTAAGCGATTATTTCCGGGGATTAGTTTGCTTTTATTTTGCCATTTTTTATTGGTCTACTTCCCTTTGGATGGGCATTTTTACCCGTTAGCTGAATTATAATTTTGTGAAAATCGGTTGACCCTTATAATCATTATCATAGGCGAATCCCGAGGCAATACGCATCACTCTTAAGGATGAGCAATTGGCTCTGTCCCTAGAAAGAAAAGCAGCCGTCAATCTTTCTTTGAGGGGGCGATCGCCGCGAATTTTCCAGCGACAATCCCAGTTTAGGTGAGAATCAAACCGTTGCACTCTCGCTTACACCTACAGTCGGTGCGGGTTCGCTGGCTTTCCTTCAAGCGCTGGAAATCGAACCCGACGCCCCGGATTTGTTAAATAATCTAGCAGTAGCTTACAACCAACAAGGGCAGGAGGAAAAAGCCTATGCCCTCATCAAAGAAATTCACGAGCGATTTCCGGATTATAGTATAGCTCGTATCTCCCTCGCCTTCCGAATGTTAGAGGAACATAAAATCCCTCGCGCTGAAGAATTGCTCAAACCCCTGTTGTCACAAAAGCACTTATACTTTACAGAATATGGGTTGTTTTGTCGCTCGCAAGTCTATCTCGCTTTTTACAAAGAAGAGGTTGAAGCCGCACAATATTGGCTAAACATGTGGGAACACAACAAACCGGAAAACCCCGAAATCCAGGATTTAAAATCCCGCCTAGCTGAATTGCAACAGTTACAATCAATGATGGACGATCTCTAGCTATTACCCCCAAGGGTGCAGGGTCAACGCTTAATCATCGGATTGTACCTAGCCAAAACCTGACATTTGTATGGTCGGGTGGAAACCGGGTTATATTTCGGTTTCTACCCGACCATTTTCGGGGGGTGACAACATCACTAACGGCTGATGACGTTAAGCCGTTAGCCGCGATCGCGCCTAGGGCACTTCATTTTGCCGTTCCTCCACCCGCACCGGGGGATCGGTGAGTCCCCATTCCCCGAGTAGTTTCACCACCCCGATTGCGGCAAATATGCCGATAATTGCGCCGATCGCCACTAAAATGATGTAGAGCTGCTTAAACGCTTTGCGCGTTTGAGACGGGTGAGCGTTTGGCACATCTTCCGCTTGTTCGTGCGGACTTCCCGGTGATTGCTCGGGAATTTCTAACTCTTGGGTGTGGGGGGGTGGGGGTTCGTGAGAGTTAAATGCATTGGTAGGTGGGTCGGTTGGTTCGTTCATGGTATTGGTTTCCGTTAAGTGCTCCTAAATATATTGTAGTCTTTAAATCAGATTGGCGATCGCCCCCCGATTTTGCTAACACTTCATTATACCACATCGAGCGGCAATCAGCAGCATTTATCGGCCTGAAAACTGCAACCCGGGGCGAATGTTTGCCAGATTTGTTGCCTGCATTACCATTCGGTGGCGGCGAAGCATCGGCGAATTTGCAGTGGGTTCCCGCTTTCCATCCCGGTGAAAAAATCTCCCTTGCGATAGATGGCAATGGCTCAAAAATGCTTTTCAAATTGACCGCACCTCGGATGCTCTCTGGTGGCGATCGCCACCAGCAAGATTCACAGAAAATTCAGCCTTTAGATAGAAGCGATCTCGGGGGGGAAATAGGTAGGCTAACCTAGGGTATGCCACTCTAGAACCAGCCGATCCATAAAAAGGGAAACCGAGAGTTTTACAAAAAATGCTCGTTTCCGGTTGAACTGAAAGGCGACTTTAAATAAGATACCCCAACGGCAAATTAATTGTCAGTTAAGAAAAAGCGAAGAGGAACGAACAATATGACTGCAACACAACCGCAAAAAACCGAACTTTATGATGTGGAAAAAGTGCGTCAAGAGGCGCGTCAATCCATTGAAGAAGGGGCAATCACGGAAGATTATCCCCTCGACTTAGAGCAAACCTACAAGCTGCTCAACGAAGCCCTGGCATCGGAAATTTTGTGCGTTTTGCGCTATCGCCACCACGAAGTGATTGCCAAAGGGATTAATTATCCCCAAGTGGCAGCGGAATTTGCCGAACATGCCGCCAGCGAACACGAACACATGATGGTCCTCGCCGAACGCATCGATCAACTCGGCGGCGATCCCGATTTCAATCCGGCAACAATTGTCCAGCGTTCTTCCACGGAATACGGTTCTAGCGGTCCGAATGTGGAACTTGTGGAACTGATTAAAGAAGATTTAGTCGCCGAACGGGTGGTTATCGAAATTTACCGCAAGTTAGTTAACTATTTTGGCAATGCCGACCCCACCACCCGGCGCTTAATCGAACAACTTCTCGCCGATGAAGAAGACCACGCCAGCGACTTGGCCGATCTGATCGCTGCAGTGGATCCGCGCAAAAAACCGGTGTAAGCGATCGCCTTAACCCCGGTTTTGCTGCCCTGAGTTCGAGTCATCTATGACCCGTACCCGCAGAGAAATCCGAGCCTGTAATTCGGGGGCATAGTCCCCCGTTTTGCTATACCGCTGCCACAAAGACTCGAAGCAATCTCTCCAATATATTTTAACACAACACTTGCAGAATTAAAGAGGGGTAAATGCGATGAAAAGCTTTGATTATGTGATACTCGGAGCCGGACTGGGTGGACTTTCTGCCGCCGCTTGTTTGAGCAAGCAAGGACATCGCGTGGCGGTGTTAGAAAAGCATTATTTACCGGGCGGTTGCTGTCACACCTTTGATATCGGACAGTACAGTTTTTGTGCCGACGTTCACTACATTTCTCAATGCACGCGCGATCGCACCATCGGGCGGTTTTTGAGCTTTATCGAACGAGACGTAGAGTTCAATTTACTCGATCCCGACTGCATCGATCGCGTCATTACCCCAGACGTGGATTTTAACATTCCCTTGGGATGGGAAACCTTTCGCGATCGCCTCCTCGCCACCTTTCCCGAAGAATCCACCGCCATTAACCGCTATTGCGACGAAATCAAGCACCTGCACAAACAAATGCGGGGCTTAGTGCGCGATTTCAACTGGTACAATCGCAAGTGGTCCGATTGGTTGAAATTGCCCAAATACTTAGATGTATTTTCCAAACGCCACTGGACCTTGCAAGACCTTTACGATAAAGTCGGTTTATCGCCAAAGTTGCAAGACCTCTTGGCGGGTCAAAGTGGTGACTATGGATTGCCTCCCAACCAAATTTCACTGCTTCCTCATACCTCTCTCGTGCGAGATTATGCCGCCGGCGCATATTATCCCAAACATCACTTCAAGCACTTCGTGGACACGATTGTAGAAGCGATTCAATCCCACGGCGGGGTAGTGCAATACTCCACGCCCGTGGAACATATTCAGGTGAAAAATGGCACGGTGGAAGCCGTGAAAGCTGGGGGAGAAACCTATCAAGCCACCCAAGCCTATATCAGCGATTTAGACCCGAAATTAACCGTGGCACTGATGCACGACGATCGCGCATTAAGTCAGTCGGAACGCGATCGCCTCACCGATTACGAATATTCCAGCAGCGCTTTTAACATTTACCTCGGTGTAGACGAACGATTCGATCCGCAAAAGTACGGAATCGGTAACTGGAATCTGTGGTATTATCCCCACGGAAACCTGAATCGCTCCTATCAACAACAACTCGAAGGCTCTTTCGATCGCCCCTGGATTTTCCTCTCCTGTCCCACCCTGAAATCCGGCGCACCGGGAATGGCTCCCCCAGGACATCACGTCTTGGAAATTAGCACCATTTGTCCCTACGAACCGTTCAAAAAACTGCACGAAACCGACTTAAAAGCCTATAAAGCCAAAAAGGAAGAATTTTACGAGAATTTGATGGAAAGCGTCCGCGATATCATCCCCGATATTGACGAGTACATCCAGCTCAAAGTCTCCGGTACCCCCACCACTACCGAGCATTATTTAGGTCAACCGCAGGGCAACATTTACGGCGCAAAATTGATTCCCAATCAAGTGGGATTGAATCGCATCGGATATCAAACCGAACTGCCGAATCTATTTTTTGTCGGCGCGAGTGCCGGTTATCCCAGCGTTCCCGGCGTGATTGGCAACGGGATTGATGTGACCGAATTGCTCACGGGTAAATTAGTCTGGGATCGCTCTCGCATGTACGGAATTCCCGAGGAAAAAAATGCAGTGGTTAATGTGTCGTAAATCGATTTGAACTGATATCTTGCATCAGTGGCAACACCCGCAGGTGCTTTAAAACCCCTGCTAATAATAGCGTGGGGTCGGTTGAAACCGACTGAAATACTTTTACCGTAAGTTTCCTAGTCGGTTTTTAACCGACTTCAGCTCCACGGGCGGGGATTTTAATCCTCGCCGCATCGTGGGGTCTCAGAGATTCTTATCAGTTATCTGTTGCAGACCTAAATTAAAATGGTATCAGTTTAGGGTTTATCAAGTGTTGTAACATCCATCCCGGGAGGGATTTATTTCTGGAAATCTGGCATCCGGTGGTGAGTTGAATCGAATAAAAAGCGGGCGATTGAAATCGCGTCTGAGCTTTTCTTGCGTCCGCCGACGCGGACTAATTTTTTTTGTAACGATCCTTCCTTCGACTCGTTTTTAGGCTCTGCCTGGGCAACCTCCCTAGAGGCTCTGCCTCCCCACCAAGCAATTTTACCACCCAGGCATCGGTGCTGCATGGTTCGCTTTCAAATCCGGGTATAAAATTTGCACAAACCCCGATCGCCGATCCAGCGCGCGCTGGATCGGCGATCGCGGCAGAGATTCATCTGGCGATATAACGGAAATTTAGACAAAGTGCTGCCGGAACCACTCGCTGGCGTGGTGGGCGACTTTTTCCAGTTTTCCGGGTTCTTCAAACAGGTGGGTAGCACCGGTAATGATTTGCAGTTTGGTTTTGGCCTGCATTTGCGCCATTGCTTCTTGATTCATGTCAATGACGGTAAGATCGCGACCTCCCACCAACAGCAAGGTTGGCGCTTGAACTAAGGGTAACGCCGGACCGGCCAGATCCGGGCGACCTCCGCGAGACACCACCGCACCCACCAGTGTGGGACGTTTGGAAGCCGCAACTAAGGCAGCACCGCCCCCGGTACTGGCTCCAAAGTAACCGATTTTCAGGTGACGAGTGTCCCGGTTGTGAGTGAGCCAGTCGGTGGCACCCACAACGCGATCGCCTAACATGCCGATATCAAAGCGCAGGTGACGGGTTCGCATATCCACGATTTCTTCTTCGGTGGTCAGCAGATCCATGAGTAAGGTGGCCAGTCCCGCATCCTGCAAGACACTCGCCACGTAACGATTTCGCGGACTGTGGCGGCTGCTCCCGCTGCCATGCGCGAACAACACAATCCCTTTGGCATTCACGGGAATGCTGAGATTGCCTTCTAAATTGACCGGACCTACGGGCAGGCGTACCAGTCGTTCTTCTAAATTCTGTGTTTTTACCATTTTTATCCGTTTTGCGTTTCTTTATGTGAGTTAAAAGGCGGCAGAGCCGCCGATTGGAGGTTCCCAGGCTGAGCCTGGGAACCAGCATAGTTGTTTTGTGTGAAGACTAGACGCCATAGGGAAAAGTTTCGGGGACTTCGCCGCGCTCCCAGATAGGGGTGCGCTCCAGGGGTTCGAGGGCGCGGGTCTCGTCAAAGTGGATAACCGCATCGAACTGATTCGGTAACTTTGTGTTAAAATAGTGGCTTGCCCGTTCGGTTTGAGGAAGATAAATCACCCCGATCGCCCGTTCGAGTCGCGGCGCGCGCAGTTCGCTTACGGCGTCGGAATCTTGGCGCAGGTCGAGCAAGAAACGAGACAGTCCGCTATCGCGAAACAGCCCTTCATAACTGTTTGGCAGGGCGGGACGGACGCGCTTGCGTTCGGCGGTTTCGCCCCAACTGGAAGCGGCGGTAACGGTGCCGGTATTGGTGGTCAATCCCACCAGTACCGCATCGTCATTATAGCGCTGGCGCATCAGTTGACCCACATTCAGTTCTCCTGCAGCACCCATGTCTGTGGCCCGGGCATCGCCAAGGTGAGAGTTGTGCTCCCAGACGACGATTTTGGCCAGAGAACCTTGGCGATCGCTCAAGTGCTGAGCCAGATTCTCCAGGGTTTCCGTCATGTGGCGATCGCGCAAGTTCCACGAAGAAATCCGCCCCCGGAACATAGAGCGATAGTATTCCTCCGCATTTCGCACTAACCGCGCATTCTGTTCGGCAAAAAAGAACTCGTCCTCGGGCACTCGTCCGTCGCGTCCGGCGTAGTCTGCGGCACGACGCTGCATGTCTACAAGCTGATTGATAACTTCATTTTCGCATGGTTCGCTCAACCCGAAGCTGGTGGCATAGCCATATTCTTGCACGTTTTCGCCGAAATGTTCAAAACAGCCATAGCGCTGACGGGCACGGGCAGCCGCTTCCGGATCGATGAGGTCGAGATACTTCAGTACGGCTTCGATGGAGCTGTATAAACTGTAGAGATCTAACCCATAGAACCCGACTTTTACCGCGTTGCTGGGCAGGCGATCGTTAAATTGGCGCAACCAGCCGATAAAATCTAGCACGTCGGTATTGCGCCACATCCAGGTGGGGAATCGCTCGAAGTTCCCCAACGAGTCGATCGCCTCGCGATCGTCGCTGACATTGCGGACATAGCGGTTGATGCGATAGGCATCGGGCCAATCTGCCTCTACCGCGATCGCCCTAAAGCCTTTTTCCCGAATCAGTCGCTTGGTAATTTCGGCTCGTTGCTGATAAAATTCATGGGTGCCGTGAGTCGCTTCGCCGATGAGGACGAAGCGCGCGTCACCCACCATATCCATTAACGGATCGTAGTCCCTCGTCTCACCAGTCAGTCGGTGGGCGTCTTGGCGAATCGCATCGGTAATCTTTAATCGGGTAATGACCATTGTTGTTTTCCTCCTTGTTTCCTCTTTTGGCTTCGGCAAGGAATCAAGAATTAAGAATTAAACTATCGGAAAAAATCCCTATAAACCGCTCTTTTTATCAAGGCAAAAGGGGAAAAACAAACGAGTCACAGGGGTGAGAACTACTTAATAAAATTCTCAATTCTCAATACCAAATTTTTAATTTTTTTGAAAGTTACCGACGGGAAGTAGCCGGTTGCTGATGCGAAGCGCGATCGAGCAGTTTTCGCACTTCTGCGTCGGTGGTTTGGGAGAAGTTGTCATACCAAACCCCCACGGCGAGGAACGGATCGGGCGTTTCGGCGCAGATAATTTCGTCTACTTCCATTCGGAATCGATCGCAGGTTTCTGGCGCACCAACCGGAACCGCCGCGATTAGTTTGGCAGGGTGTTGCTGTCGCGCGGCGATCGCTGCCACATGCATGGAAGCGCCGGTGGCTAATCCGTCATCCACGAGAATCACCGTGCGATCGCGCAGGTCTAAGGGGGGAAGATTGCCGCGATAGGCTTGTTCCCGGCGTTTTAACTCTTTGTCTTCCTCGGCGGCGACGCGATCGATGGCTTTCTGCTTGACGCGCAAGGAGTTGACCACATCTTCATTCAGAACCCGGACGCCACCACTGGCGATCGCCCCCATCGCCAATTCCCGATGATGGGGTACGCCTAATTTTCGCACCAGAAACACATCGAGTGGCGCATCGATTTCTCTAGCCACTTCATACGCCACCGGTACCCCACCGCGCGGCAATCCGAGCACCAGTACGTCGGAACGATTGGCGTATTGGCGAAGTTTTCGGGCCAGCACTTGACCGGCGTGCATTCGATCTCGAAATAGCATATTTGTCATCCTCCAGACTGCATAATTGCTGAAAATTATTAACCCTTGCTCTTGCGCTTAGAGTTTCAGGCAGATATATTATTCCTTGATTGGCATCAGGAAAGCGCTTCTTTAACCTTTTTGACATCAATGGCATCTGCGAACCAATAGCAGTTACCCTCGTTCGCTTCTGTTCCACAAACGAGCGCCATCGGTGTAGTCATTTTTGTAATTTTTTGGGTTTAGCTGATTTTTTAGACTCTATTTCTAGAGTAGCTGAAAATTCCCTGGAAATTCATCGCTCTTCAGACAGATTCCCACGGCAAACACTCTCCGAAATATTTCCCTCTCGCGATCCAACAAACTGTTTTCGCTTCGAGCTATAATTGAAAGGTTAAGCTTTAAAAAAACAGCGAATCCACAGGATAGGAGGTGAATCCGTTTATCTATATCCCCAGTCTGCGACTCAGAACACATCCTGGCGGCAGAAGGGAAACCGCCAGGATGAACGATGGGGGGTGTCGGCTAACCTAACCACAGCGCGATCGCCCCGGATATGGCCGACTCTCCCGGATTTTTTCCTAGATTATAACTCAGAAAGACCGCCCGTGGCAACATTTTTCTGCTTCAGCATAAAGTGGAGGAATCGGTTTAAACTCGAGTTTATGAAGCCATTCCTGTGGTATAGTCAAAAAACTGGTGCAGGAAGGTGCTGCTGAGGGCTTGGAAATTGGGAAAATACAAGCGATTTGCTTGGCGGATCAGGGTAGGTGGCAGTTTTTCCCCGGGCGGTTTATTCTCGTTGTGATTTTGCACCCATTTCTCGACAATTTCTTCCGTGGCTTCCAGATGAAATTGCAACCCCCAAACGCGATCGCCATAGCGAAAAGCTTGATTTGGGTACTGTTGGGAAGCCGCCAGACGAACGCAATCTGGCGGCATTTCAAAGCAATCTCCATGCCACTCCAACGCCTTAAACTTGCGGGGAAAGTGTTTGAACAACGGATCGTTTTCACCGGCTGCAGTTACAGAAAGATCGTACCACCCCAATTCCGGACCGCGATCGCCTTTCGACACCGTAGCCCCCAATACCTTGGCAACCAGCTGCGCCCCCAAACAAATCCCCAGAATCGGAACTTCGCGATGTAAAGCATCTTCGATTAACTTGCACTCGTAACGTAACCAAGGATATTCTTTTTGTTGATAAACGCTCATAAATCCACCGAGCACGATCAGGTGGGTGTAAAACTCGTTTACCGGCATCGGGAACGTCGCCTCGGTTGCCATATCTAAGTATTCATAGGGAATGTTTCTGTCGCGCAGAACCGTTTCAAAATGGCCGAGGTTTTCGCACTCAGCGTGCTTAATTGCCAAAACTCGGTGGGGAACGTTTTGCTGTTGCATCTTGACCTCTGGAACGAGTAGTGGGAATTTTTATCCTATCTCAATCAATCGATAATTTTAGGCGATGAGTAGAAATCTGTTTGCCTCTGTGGCGATCGCGCAAATTCCGAAAATCTTGACCTTATGCGATCGCAACCCCCATAGCCCAACTTACGGTTGCTTTGACCGTAACTTCTGGCATTACAAAATCGTAGACTTCCCCAGTGGCATGGCGCAGGAGTTTGTATGGCCGCTTGCCTTGGCCCATGAAACTGACCTGCCGGATAATCCATTCTATCATCAAAGCGCCATTCGCGATTGGGTAGAAGCCGGTATCCTCTATGCCGCCCGCAGCGCCCATCCCGACGCTTCTTGCGATGATTATTTCCCCTTCGAACGCGCCGCAGGTGCCGCCGCATTTTCCCTGCTGGCCTGCATCGAAAGTTACACCCTCCTCAACCTGAATAACTTTGAAGCGCTAAAATTTTTCGAACACCGCGCCCACTGGTTGGCGCATCACCACGAAAGCGGACAATTAACCAACCACCAAGCCCTAATCGTTCTGTGTTTGGAACGCCTCTCGAAACTGTTAGAAACCTCCACCTGGGACTGGGCTAAAGCTCAGCGTCTCGATCGCGTTTTATCTTGGCAAAATTCCGAAGGATGGTTTCAGGAATACGAAGGCTGCGATCCGGGCTATCATACCCTCACCATTTCTTGTTTGGCCAGCATTTATCGCCTCTCCCCCGATGAACGAATTAAACAAGCATTAGAAAAAGCAGTGGAATTGGCGGCGGAATTTATTCACCCCGATGGCTCTTTTGGCGGCGAATATGCCAGTCGCAATACCTATAATTTTTTCCCGCATGGCTTTGAATTAGTCGGCCAGTGGATGCCGCAAGCCCTTCGCATCAACGATTTATTTTTACAAGGGATTGAAAATGGTTTGGTGCCCTGCTACGCCGACGACCATATTATCGGACATCATACCTGGAATTACTTGCTGGCATGGCGCGATTTCGTTCGCGATCGCCCCGCAAAAGCACCGCGCCCCCCCGGGCGCGTTTTCCTCCCCAACGCCCAATTGCTCATCGATCGCCGTTCCGAAACCAGCAACGGTTACTCCCCAGAAGCCACCACCGAACTCTATCTCGCCCTCAACAAAGGCGGCGTTTTCAAACTGTTTCGCAACGGAAAACTCGTCGTCTCGGATACCCACTTTTCCCTGCAAGTCCTCGTCGGAAATCAACTCAAAAATGCCGTGGGTCATTTAATCGATCGCTATGACTACCAACTCGATGACGATGAAATTATCATCCAAGGACAACTCGGATGGGCAAAACAAAAACAAATGACTCCCCTCAATTTACTCATCCTGCGAGTCGTCATGCTCACCGGTGGCCGTTTTTTCCCCAACCTCATCCGCAAACTCCTGCAAAAAATGCTAATTACCGGCAAGCAAGGTGCTCCGTTTTATTTTATCCGCCGCCTGCGTTGGGAAAACGGACATTGGCAGGTTAATGATGAATTAGTGGCGCAATCTTGGAAAAAAGTCGGTTCCTTGGGCATCGGTGGCGACCAAACCTCGATTTATGTGGTAATGAGTCGCACGTTTCAACGCGGTCAATTGCAGCCTTGGCTCGACCTCACCGATGAAATTAATAGCCTCTCAGACGGTCAACCGTTAAAAGTAGAACGTCAGTTTTAATTCCAATCTTTCCAACCCTTCGGCGATCGCTCCCCCATCCCGTAACTATGCCACTGCAAAAACTGTCACAATATTTCCCGGTCATTCCTAGGGGCGATCGCCATAATCGAAGCAACAGTTTAGCAAATATTTGGCAATACTTCAATGTCTATCAACTTTTTTGGTGGATTTACCATCATTTGGGTGCTGGTTCTCCTCCTGGCATTTGGCATTTTACAATGGTTGAACATTCCCACGGGAAGTTTTTTGGATTGGGTAATCGGCGGGGCGAGTTTTTGGTGGTTGTTGGTCATTGTTACCGTGCCGTGGAATATTTATTTTCAATCGAAAGAAGTGGTACTCGAGGCAGAACAATCCCGAGAAAAAAATATTCCAGTCGATGACAAACAACTGAATTACGTGCAAGGCGTGGCGAAGCGATCGCTCGGCATTGCCCTAGGGCTGCATTTGCTTTCTGCCATCGTTTTGTATGCCTTAGCCATCACCGGCATTAGTGCGGTAGGATATATCGGTTCTGGGGCGGCATTATTGTTAACTGCCTTGCGTCCCGTGGTGCGCGCTTATGAATATATTGCCGCCCGGTTGATGATGATTCGCAAAGCATTTACCTACCCGCGCGAAGATGTGGTAGAACTGCGCGATCGCGTAGCCAATTTAGAAGCACAACTCGAGGCAATCCAAGAAAACCTAGACCAAAACAATCCCGATTCTATGGTGGCAATGGTACAGCGACAACTCTCTGCCAATCGCAATGATTTAACCCGTCTTGCTGCCTCGGTGGAAGAGTTGCGATCGCACAATCAAGCCGAACACGATAAACTGGCAAAAGACGCCCGCAATGCGATCGCTCAACTCAGCGAAGACTCGCAAGTTTTAGAACAGGTTCGCGAAATTATACGTTTTTTCAAAAGTGCCTAACTTTTGCCCCGCCGGATACTCGCCATCGCTATTTTTTCCACGGTAATTTTTCAGGTACCCAGACACCTCCTGCGCCTATCGATGGCACTGCTGACGC
This sequence comes from Phormidium sp. CCY1219, assembly GCF_055795085.1. Taxonomy (NCBI): domain Bacteria; kingdom Bacillati; phylum Cyanobacteriota; class Cyanophyceae; order Oscillatoriales; family Oscillatoriaceae; genus Phormidium; species Phormidium sp. CCY1219. The sequence goes on from NZ_JAYFEQ010000825.1 coordinate 43,970, forward strand.
GATTTGCGCTATCGAGACGACAACATTGGGGGAATAGGGATGGGTTTGGAGATATAGTAGACATGACCCGCGATCGCTAGGGGCAAGGTATTGCCGTGCCCTTGGGGGATTGATGAGTGCATGACCGGATCTGACGCCTACATTCCTAACCCATGAAACGACTGATTTCTTTAGCTGTTAGCTTGCTGATTCTCGCGGCCATTTATTGGAAAATTGACTTTTCCGGACTGATAAAAGTCTTCGAGAATTGCGATCGCCTCTGGATGAGCGTTAGCCTCGCAATGGTCTTCCCATTAATCGCTATCACCAGTTGGCGATTGCAACAACTCGCGCCGCCCACCACGCGCCTGGATTTTCCGGAGGCCAATCGATTGATTCTCGCCTCTAGCGTGTTAAATATGGTGCTTCCGTCGAAAATGGGCGATATTGCTAAAGCATATTTCATGCGCGATCGCGGGCATTTGAGCGGTTCTTTAGCCCTGTCTCTGGTGGTGTTTGAAAAAGCCTGCGATTTGCTTTCTCTCCTGTTGTGGTGTGCCTTTGGCTTGCTATTATACCCCGAAAAAGATGTATTATTTTGGCTGATGACGGCGGGCGTGGCTGGGGGATTAATCGCTGGCGTGCTGCTGCTGAGTTCGCGTCGGTTTGCCAAGGTATTTTTTGCCGCCGGCGCGCGGGTCGCCCCGAAAAAAGTACAACTCAAGCTTGACAAATTGCGCTTTTCCTGGGGGGAAATGCACCAATATTTCTGGAGCGATCGCCGTCAGCTTGCCAAAATTACCCTCACCTCAATTTTTCTCTGGTTTTGTCATTTATTGCAAATTTGGTTCTTTATCCTTGCCCTGAATGCTTGGACTCCGTTTCTGGCGAATTTAGCCCTTTCCCCCTTGGCCATTTTAGCCGGATTGCTGCCTTTAACCTTTGCTGGGGTTGGCACCCGAGATGCGGCCTTGATTGTATTTTATCAACCCTATTTTAACGAAGCAACCGGTGCCGCATTGGGATTGCTCTGTACTTCGCGATATTTAATTCCCGCGATCGCCGGCTTGCCTTTTCTCCAAAAATACCTCGCCACGATTCGCAGTTGGAAATAAAGCGTCCCCACAGCAAACTCCCTCCCGCTTGGCCCTTTTTCATCCCTTTTCATTCAATTGGCGAATGGGAATTTCGATGCAAAATTCCACACCTTTACCCGGTTCGGATTTGCACCACAAATGCCCGCCATGTTTATCAACAATAATTTTATAGCTAATGGCCAATCCCAAACCGGTGCCTTTCCCCACCGGTTTGGTGGTAAAGAATGGCTCGAATAGTTTATCGCCAATTTCCGGCACAATTCCCGGGCCATTATCCGCAATAGAAATCACCGCATAAAACTCGTGCGGATCTTCGTCCCGGAAACTGACTTCTCCCGGGGCTTCCCTTTTTTCCCACCGGGAACAGGTGACAGTGGTACGAATCTTGATTATCGAGGGATTGGCGTTGATTTCATCGCGAGAACGATGGCGGTTGTACTCATCTAGCGCATCGATCGCATTGGCCAGAATATTCATAAATACCTGATTGAGCTGTCCGGAATAGCAACTTACCATCGGCAACTCGCCGAATTCTTTAACCACTTGAATTCCGGGACTATCGGGTCTTGCTTTCAGGCGATTTTGCAAAATCATCAGGGTGGATTCGATGCCTTTATGAATATCCGTGGGCTTCATTTCGGCTTCGTCCATGCGGGAAAAATTCCGTAAGTTAAAGACGATTTCGCGGATGCGATCGCTCCCCATTTTCATCGATTCTAAGAGGTTCGGCAAGTCCTCCATCATAAACTCGAAATCCATCGCTTCCATTGCCTCGCGAATCGATGGGGCGGGTGAAGGGTATTCTTCTAAATAAAGTTCGAGCAGACCGAGTAAATCTTGAATGTATTCGCGGATATGAGAAAGATTGCCATAAATAAAATTCACCGGGTTATTAATTTCGTGCGCGATGCCGGCCACCATCTGCCCCAAACTGGAGAGTTTTTCGCTATGCAGCAGTTGCGCTTGGGTTTGCTTGAGTTCGAGCAAGATTTGTGCCAGTCGCTCGGCTTTTTCTCGTTCTCGCGCTTCGGAATTTCGCAGGGCTACCTCGGCGGCTTTATTCTCGGTAATATCGCGGGCTACACCATAGAGTAACCCTTCGGAAACAAGCGGGACGGAATTCCAGGCTAACCAGCGATAGGAACCATCTTTACAGCGATAGCGATTCTCGAATTTAATCGCTGGAGAACCTTGTTCAATTTGCTGGCGAAATTCGGCTTCGGTGGCGGCGCGATCGTCGGGATGAATTAACTCGATAAACGGAATGGAGAGGACTTCTTCTCGACTGTAGCCGAGGATTTTTTCCACGGCGGGATTTACCTGTTTGAAGTAGCCGTCAGTGTCGGCTACGATCAGCATATCTAAGGAGAGATTAAAGATGCGATCGAATTCGGCTTGGGTGCGAACTCGCTCGATGATTTCGCCCTTCAATCGTTCGTTGGTTTCTTCTAGTTTTGCAGTGCGTTCTTTAACCAATTCTTCGAGCTTGTCTCGCCCTTGCCGTAAGGCGGATTCGGCTTTTTTGCGTTCGGTAATCTCGTGGGTGACAACCATCCCGGCAAAAATCTCTGCGCGATCGTTTTTCACCGGCAATACTTGCACTTCATACACCCGGTCTTCATAAGGCATTTCAAATTGATGGGTTTCTCCCGCCAGTGCGGCGCGATAAACCGGTTCGAGGGCTTCACAAGTGGCGCGATCGAAGATTTCCCAAATGGTTTTTCCGATGATGCGATTCGCCTCGATACCCACATCGGCTAATCCTTTGCCATCGGCGATCGTGTAGCGCAGGTTACGATCGAACAAAATCACCGCTCCTTGAGGAAAATTCTGGGCTAAGGTGCGGTAGAGTTGTTCGCTGTGGCGCAGTTTGTTTTGGCTGGATTTGGCTTGCGTAATATCGCGGAAAACCCAAATCCGCCCATAGGTATTTCCATCCAGGGAAATCAGTGGAGCCGTGTAGCGATCGCAAATTCGCCCATCTTTCAGTTCGATTTCATCGTGGCTGATTTCCCACGGATGCCCATCAAAATATTCTACCTTTGTCAGAAATTCTTGCGGATTTTTTAGCCCCGCCAACATCCACTCGCGCAACACCCGATCGCCTTGGGTTTGTAGTACCGATTCGGGAATTTGCCACAGTTGGACAAAGTGGGAATTATAGGAAATTACTCCTGCGCGATCGTCCACCACCAATATGCCGTTGGTCCGGGAATCGCTGTGGGTTTCCAGCAGTGGCGTGCGGTTTGTCCAGCTTTCGGCTGCCTCGGATTTCGGGTCGATTTGTGCCCACAGCATCACCCCGGCAATATCACCTTGGTTGTTGCGCCAGGGACGCATTTCCCACTTCACCCACTGGCCGTTTTTTTCCCGGGTGCGCTGTTTCCCGACCTCGATTTCTCCGGTTAAACACCGCTGGAAAATCTCTTGCAATTGACCCCCCGTTTCGGGGAAAATCTCAGGGTGCGATCGCCCTTGCAGGGGTCGATCGCCCAATTTTAGGTCGATCGCCCAGCGATCGCTCACCAGAAGGTAGCGCATCTGGCGATCGAGCATGGCAATGGCGGTGGGCGTCTGAGCCACAAATTGGCGCAGTAATTCAACGGAATCGGACATGACTGGTGCTTGCGATCGCTCTGAAAAGCTTGCAGAGTGGGGAATCTCGTAGGTTACGGGTTTGTTAGCCTGCACGGACGGGTTTAGCACCCTGGTGAATGTTTTGGTCAGTTTAAGCCCGAGCATAGTTTTATTCTATCAGTAGATGAATGGTTCAAACAATTTGGTTATAATCCAGTGCTACCCCTTTCGAGAATGGCAGAATTATCCAATTGTTCTCTCGGCGGATGTCATGGAAAATACCGACAGCACCCCTGCACCCTTCCTCTCTTCCCGGAAAAGACCCACGAGGTGCTTCGCCTTTCCCTTTTCCTGAAATACCCGCTTTCCCCGCGCTAACATCACAACGCAAACCCATTTAATCCCGACCTCCTAGATTCCTCCGAACTATGAGCGATCGCCCATCCCAAATGAAAAAATTACAGACATTTCTCACTGCGCCTCCCCGGAAAAATTCCCGCCGGGAGATTATTTTTTGGTTGAGTTTAAGCCTGACGTTTACCCTCATTTATAGCTACATGGCGCTGTCAGAAGCATTTAACGGCAACTATGTGGTGCAAGATGACGCAAGGCAGCATGTGTTTTGGATGCAGCGCTTTGTAAATTCCCAGTTATTTCCCAACGATTTAATTGCCGATTATTTTCAATCGGTCGCCCCTTTAGGATATACGACACTTTACCAATTTTTCGCCACCTTGGGCATCGAGCCATTAATGCTGAGTAAATTACTGCCCCCGGTGCTAGCACTCATCAGCGCTTTGTACTGTTTTGGCTGTACGATGCAACTGTTCCCCGTCCCGATCGCCGGCTTTATCAGTACCCTTTTGCTCCAGCAAAGTTTGTGGATGAAATTTGACGTGGTGTCCGCCACTCCCCGCGCCTTTGTCTATCCCTTCTTCTTAGGTTTTTTGTATTATCTCCTGCGAAAAAATTTACTCGGCGTCTGTCTGTCTCTCGTTCTTTTGGCTCTCTCTTATCCTCCCTATGTTTTGATTGCTTGTGGGATGCTAGTCGCGCGATTGGTGAAGTGGAAAAATCCCGGAATAAAGCTCTGCCAAAATCGTCGCGACTATTGGTTTTCTGCCCTGGCAATTCTAGTTGCTTTTGTGATGATGTTGCCCTATGCCTTGCACTCCACTGAATTTGGTCCGACGATAACCAGAAGCGAAGCGATCGCCTACCCAATTTTTCATCCGGAAGGACGGCAATCTTTTTTTAGCGACAATCCGCTTTACTTTTGGTTGATTGGCGAGCGATCGGGCATTCTTCCTCCCCTGTTGCCCCCGTTGATTTGGCTGGGACTTTTCTTGCCCTTTGCCTTACAAAAACCGCAGATATTTCCCTTGGCTAGAAGGGTACAAAATCAGAAAGTATTGCTCGATTTAGCGCTGACTTCTCTGGCGCTATTTTTTGCCGCTCATGCGGTGGTGTTTCGCCTCTATTTGCCCAGTCGCTACATCGAACATAGCGCCCGCATCGGAGGAGCGATCGCCACGGCAATTTTGCTCACCTTGATTTTGGATTGGGCTTTAAACATTGTCACCCCAGCAGCAAGACAATCGAATGGTAAAAAAGCGATCGCCCTCGCTTCTAGCCTGCTGCTTGCCATTGCATTAGTGCTTTATCCCCTCTACGATCGCAGCTTCCCGCGCACCAACTATCGTCCCGGCAGATTGCCGCAATTATATGAATTTTTCCAACAGCAACCGCAAGATATTCTCATCGCTTCTTTAGCCTCCGAAGCCAATAATCTGCCCACCTTTTCCCACCGTTCCGTTTTAGTCGCCAGGGAATATGCCATTCCCGTTCATTTGGGATACTATCGTCAATTTAACCAACGAGTCACGGACTTGCTGCGCGCTCAGTATAGTTCGGATCCGACTCAGGTGCAACAATTTATCCATCGCTATGGGATTGATTTTTGGTTAGTCGAGCGATCGGCATTTACCCCGGAATACATTGCCCAAGATAGCTGGTTGCAACAGTATCAACCCGAAGCCCAACGCGCGATCGCTCAGTTGAACTCGGGTACTCTCCCCATTGTTGCCACCGCGATCGACCGTTGTACCACTTTCCAACTCGGCGATTTTGTGGTTTTAGACGCCGATTGTATTGTGACAAAATAACAAAACATGCACATTATTTTCCAGAATTCCTGTGGGGAGGCGGTAGCTCAGAAGGGGCGTTCCCCCCAGCAGGGAACCAGTTAAAAAAAGTTCGCCTGCGCGGACTTAACTCGTTCCCAGGCTTAACTCGTTCCCAGGCTCCTGCCTGGGAACATCCCACCCCTCCGCCTCCCCCCCCAATCAATGCGATCGCATAATTTGCCCCCTTGCTTATGAGCCTAACAAAATTGCATCGGTTCCTCACCGCAACCCTGGAGAAAAGCCCGCAAACGGCGCGAATATTTTGGCCGATATTCACCTTAACTTTTGCCACAATTTATGGTTTAATGGTCTTAAACGTGGCCTTCAGCGCCGAATATGTGGTGCAAGACGATGCGCGGCAACATGTGTTTTGGATGCAGCGGTTTATCGACCCAGAATTGTTTCCCGGCGATTGGATTGCCGATTACTTTCAAACCGTCGCCCCCGCCGGCTATACCGCACTGTATTGGATAGTGGCAAAACTGGGAATTTCCCCCATGTTATTGCACAAACTCCTACCGCCAATTCTGGGTTTAATCACCACCGGTTATTGTTTTGCCGTCACCTTGCAAATCTTGCCCGTCCCGTTAGCGGGGTTTCTCAGCGCTTTATTGCTCAATCATTATATTTGGATGCGCGATGACGTGGTGTCGGCAACAGCAACCGCATTTGTCTATCCCATTTTTATGGCATTTCTGTATTATTTATTGCAGCGCCAACTCATCGCCACTTGCATCACCATCGCCCTGATGGGATTATTTTATCCGCAATGCGTTTTAATCGCTGCCGGCATTTTAATATTGCAGCGAATCCAGCTTTCTCAATGGCGTCCTTCTCTTTCTCGCCACCCACAGGATTATGTGTTTTCCGGGATTGCCCTTGCCGTAGCAATGGCAGTCATGGCATTTTATGCCGTAAAATCCAATGACTACGGGCCGGTAATTAGTGCCACAGAAGCAAAAACCTTGCCGGAATTTTTATCTGATGGCAAAAGCGAATTTTTTACCGAAGATGTGGGGGATTTTTGGGTTAGCGGTCAGCGCAGTGGCATTATGCCGCGATTTGGCACAATTTTACCCATCGTTACCGGGGGATTATTGCCGATTTTGTTGTGGTTAGATATCATAGCCAATCGTAAAAAAAGCCAAGGGGAAAAAAGCGGTTCCGAGTTCAATGAAGTTCCCGGAGTATTTCCGTTACTCAAGCGCTTGCAAAATGGCCGATTGTTTCTGGAAATCATTGTGGCATCTTTGGCGATGTTTTTGATATCGCATGCCTTGTTATTTCGCCTGCATTTGCCCAGTCGCTACACGGAACATAGCTTGAGAATGGTGACAGCGATCGCCGCTGGAATTGCGATCGCCGTGATTGTGGATGCCCTGTTATCCTGGGGCGAAAACAAGGGAAAACCCATCATTGCCGGCATGTTGGCGGTGTTAATTGTCGCCGGCATTATCCTGGAACCCACCTGGTTAAAACGCTTTCCTAGAACCGATTACATCGTGGGGGAAGTGCCGACCCTTTATGAATTTTTCGCCACCCAACCGAAAGACATCTTGATTGCCTCAGTTTCCGAAGAAGCCAACAATCTACCATCCTTCGCGCGGCGCTCGATATTGGTGGGCGGCGAAGGATATCCGGTTCCCTATCATAAAGGATATTATGGCGAAATTCGACAGCGCACGATAGACTTAATTGATGCTCATTACAGCCCAAATTTGTCAGCCGTGCGGGAGTTTATTTCCACCTATGAAATCGACTTTTGGTTAGTCGAAGCGGGTGCGTTTACGCCCAACTACGTGAGTCGCGATCGCTGGATGATGCAATATCAACCTCATGCCAAGCAGGCGATCGCGCAAATGCAGCAAGGAATGACCCCCGCACTGGCAACCCTGCGCGATCGCTGTACCGTCTTTCAAACCGAGGGATTTTTTGTGTTAGATTCTGCTTGTATTTTAAATCCGCCCAGCTAATTCCCCCGAGGAACCCCCCTGACTCACTCACCCTTTTCAATCCCTGCAATGCAGCGCCGTTTAATCGACTTCAACCACTCATGCTAACCTCCTACCTGCAAACCTTTTTCACCACTCCCTTGCCCAAAGCATCGCGTTCTTCGCAGATATTTTGGTTGACCCTGAGCTTGACATTTGCCATCCTGTTTGTTGGCTTAGGACTGCAACAAGTCTTCAAACATCCCTACGTGGTACAAGACGATGCGCGACAGCATGTTTTTTGGACGCAGCGATTGCTCGATGCGGAAATGTTTCCGCAAGATTTGATGGCAGATTACTTTCAATCCGTCGCCCCCACAGGCTATACCACACTATACGATATCGTGGCAAAACTCGGCATCGACCCCTTTGCATTTAACCAAATTTTGCCGCTAATTCTGGTCATTATTACCACCCTTTATTGTTTTGGGGTGACGTTGCAAATCTTGCCCGTTCCCTTTGCCGGCTTTGTCGCCAGTTTGCTGGTCAATCAAAACTTGTGGATGCAAGATGATGTGCCTTCGGGAAGCCCGGTGGCATTTGTCTATCCCCTGTTTTTTGCATTTTTGTACTATTTACTGCAGCGAAAACTACTCCTCACCGCCGCCGCGATCGCCCTTCTCGGACTGTTTTATCCCCAATGCGTTTTCCTCGCCTCCGGAATTTTAGTCTTGCAACTGTTTCGCTGGGAAAATCGGCGCTTGCATTTCACCCAAGATCCGGCGGTTTATCGCTTTAGCGGGATTGGGCTAGCCGTTGCCTTTTTCGTTATGCTTCCTTACGCTTTCAAATCTTCCGAATTCGGTCCGGTGATGACAGCGGAAGAAGCGCGCACCTTATGGCCGAGTTTTTATATCGATAACACCTGGGAATATTGGCTCTGTTGGCGGCGCACCGGCTTTTTTCCCAGTGAATGGTGTAAGTTATCTTTTACCTTACCGCAAGTCATTTTAGGCGTCACTTTTCCCATCTTGATGCTCTTTCGCTCCGCTTTTCCCCTAACGGAAAAAATCCGTCCGGGCATCCAGGTTTTGGGACAATTACTGCTGGTTTCTACCGGGATGTTTTTCGCCGCTCACCTGCTGTTATTTAAGCTGCACCTGCCCAATCGCTACACCGAACACAGCCTGCGCGTTTTAATGCCAATTGTCGCCGCGATCGCCTTTACCTTGATTGTGGATGCAATAGTGCAAAAAGTCCGCCGCGATCGCCATCCCATCTGGGGCGGAACTCTCTTCCCTTTTGCCTTTGTCCTCTTCGTCCTGATGCTAATTTATCCGGTTCTCATCCGCGACTTTCCCGATGTGGATTATAAAGTCGGTAAAGTTCCCCCCGTGTATGAGTTTTTTGCCCAACAACCCAAAGACACGCTCATCGCTTCGATAACCAAAGATACGGATAATTTGCCTTACTTTTCCCGCCGTTCTATTGTGGCCAGTCCCAGCTATGTGCTAGGCTACCATAAAGCCTATTACTTCGAGCTAACCCAGCGCGCTGTGGATTTATTTACCGCTCACTACAGTCCCGATTTGAATCAATTGCAGCAATTTATTCAAAAGTATGGCGTAGATTTTTTGCTAGTAGAGCGATCGGCATTTACTCCCGTCTATATTGCGAACAGTTATTGGCTGGAAAAGTTTCGCCATACGGAAACTCAACCCCTATTTGCCGCCGCAGAACAAGCGAAAGCCACCCTCGCCACCGGTACCCTTCCGGCGATCGCAAATTTTATGGATTCCTGTTCGGCGTTAGAACATGAAGGATTTGTGATTCTTAAAGCAGACTGCATCCTCAACGCCTCGTCCGATTCCTAACCCAAATTAGGGCGCGATCGCGGCAGGACAACACCACCTTCAAATCTGACCAAAAGCAGTTATACTAGGTTGGTGCAACTGTGAAAAGTAGGAGAAGCTACGGTTTGCGGAATATTTCAATTGCCGGAAAATTCCGCGATCGCGCCAACCTCCTCCCACCCCGATCGCCACCCAGGAGCCTGTATTCTCGTGCTGAATCGCCTCTTGCCCAACCCCTTACCCAAATGGCCTTTTTTCCTGATTAATGCTATCAATATCCTGGCGATTTTCATTGCGATTGTCGCCGCTTTACTGTTGGGATACTATCCCAAACATTTTATGGACGAGGGACAACCCCTCACCTTCCTTTCCACCGCCGAACTGCTGTTCATTTCCCTGCTGTGTGGGATGATTTTTGCCCGTCGCAAGGCACAATACCGCGCGAAATCCTTCTGGCGGTCTCCCGCTTTTATCTGGGTGCTGTTGTCGGTGGGTTTTTTATTTCTAGCCTGCGACGAACTGTTTAGCATTCACGAAGGATTAGACCGCACCATTCACTATCAACTAGACATCGATCGCACGGATTTGACGGATCGGCTCGATGATTTAATCTTGGTTGCTTATCTGGCTGTTTTTTTCCTCGCCGTTTACTGGGGACGGAAAGAATTAAAATGTTATCGCCAACTTTTGCCTTTATTCCAATCTGGCATTGCCTTAACTGGGGCGATGATTTTTTTTGATGCCCTCAGTCATACCACGGATATTATTACCAGTCCAGTGCTTTATGAATGGCTCAACGCCCTGGAAGATAGTTTAAAATTGATTGCGGTTGGCTTGCTGCTCAGCTTGGCTTATTATTGTCTGCAGGTGGCCAAATTGCCAGTCAGTAATGTTCGCGATCGGGAGAATTTATCGCCCAAAAATGGTAAGGAAAGTTAATTGGATGCCCGGGAAAAAGCTCGACAGTTGCGATCGCGCTTTTGTTTTGATTCTCATCCTCTGTTTGTTTGCCTACACTTACGGGATTTGGTGGGGTTTGCCCAGTTTTGACGGATGGGCGGCGGATGAAATCGTCCCCGCCAAAGTCTTAGAAGCGATCGCCGCTCGCTTTTCCCAGGGATGGCATTATAAATATCCCCCGTTTCACTTTTATCTATTGGCGTTATTGTATTCGCCGATTTTGCTCCTCGATTCCGTGAACTTGGTAGATGTAAATCACTTGGAAACTTATACGGTTTTATTCTACATCGGCAGGGTTCTCAGCCTCATCTTTGCCCTGGGTTTGCTGTTTCTGATTTATCGCTGCGGACAAGAACTCTATTCCAAAAAAGCCGCTTTATTTGCTACGGCGATCGCTGCTTTAAACTGCACCTTTTTCTATTACGCCAAACTCACCAACTTAGAAGCCCCTTATTTATTCTGGGTGGTGCTTTCTTTCCTGTTTTATCTCAGAATCCTCAAATTTCAACGCCTGCAAGATTATTGGCTGTTTTCTATTGTAGCGGCGATCGCCGTCTGCACCAAAGACCAAGCTTATGGTTTCTATCTCCTCACTCCCCTGTTTCTCATTTGGCAACATCACCGCCTTCTCAAACAGCAAAATCAAACCATCACCCTCAAAAACACTCTCCTGCATCCCAAAATTATCGGCTCTTTAATTATCGGACTGACGGTGTTTGCCCTGCTGCACAATTTGTTGTTTAACCTAGAAGGATTTATCAAACATGTGCAAGTGATTACCTTGGGCAAAGGAAGCATCGATCCGCGCTACTCGCAAAACCTCTGGGGTCAGCTTAAAATGTTTCGCGATAGTCTCACCAATCTCAGATTTGCAATGGGATGGCCTTTATATGGCATCTGTTTAATTGGATTGGCAAACCACTTGCGACACCCGCAAAAAAAGCCCTTGCTCAACGCTTTTTTCGTGCCCATTCTCTCCTACTACCTGTTTTATATCTGCGTCGTCTGGTACAGCAACATTCGCTATTTAATCCCCATTGCCATTGTCTTGTCCTTTTTCGGCGGGCAGTTTCTCGCCAATTTTTTAACCCCCGCGAAGAAGTTTTTTAAAGCAAAACTTATCTTCATCGGTGCCATTTTAATTTACACCTTCGCGTATTCTTTTACCCTAAACGTTTTAATGGTGCAAGACTCGCGCTACACCGTAGAAGCTTGGATGAAACAGCATATTCCCCCCACTGCTTTTATCCTCGGAAGCGGGGACGACAAATATTTCCCTCGGTTAGAAGCGTTTAATTCCCAAACCCTCCGCAAACCCACCCTCGCCGATTTACCCACCCTGGATCCGGACTACATTATCCTCAGCAGTGGTTACGATATCCGCCGCTTCCGGCCCAATACCCCAGAACATGAATTTTTGTCGCAACTGCTTGCGGAAAACCTCGGCTATCAGTTAGCGTTTCAGTACAAGTCTACCCCAAATTGGTATTTGTTTAATCGCGAGGAAGTGGAATATCGCAAGTTAGAAAAAATGCGGGTGTATTCCAATTTTGATAAAATCAATCCGGAAATTAAAATATTTCAAAAAAGCCGATAACCGTCAGGTGGGCAATGCCCACCTTCGGAAAAATTATGCGGCATATCGGCGTAAAACCTGCAACAATGGCGGGATAAAATCTTCACCGGGTTGCAGATAGGTGACGCGATCGCTGGAAGGAGGCGGATTCAGGGCGGTTAACAGCAAATGGGCGCAACTGTTGCTCAACATCAGGTTGATTCCCAGGTGTTCTCCACTGCCACGAAAGTCGGTGCGAAGTCCGACAATCGGGATATTTTTGGCATGGGCGTATCCCATTTCAAAACAAGTGCCAGAATCGGCATCGGTGCCGTCTAAAATGGCGAGAATAATCCGGGCTTTATCGATACCGCGAATGCAAATAGCGAATTGTTCTTCTGGTGCCTTAACCCCGGCGCATTCCTGCTGTGGGAGGTAAATCCGATAGCCATTTTCGGTTAAAGTATCGGCCAGGTTTTGGTTAAAGTTGACCTCGGCTTTTGTAAATAAAGGACCGGCCATGTAAATCCAAGAATTGCTCATTATCTAACCCGTTGTTGTGAAAGTGAATAATAAAGGATTTTTCCCCATCCAGGATATAACACAATTCTGTGGCAGGTTGGGTGAGGACATCAAAAGCGTTATCCCTCCCGCGTCGCATTTTGCGCTTTACGATCGCCCTCATTTCTCGGCCAGAGCTATGATATTGGGGTTTCACCGAGGCATTGACTGAGGCACAATAATAATAGGCGATGCAGAACCAACGCCCTCTGCTCGCGCCGGGGTCTCCTCCCGTTTTGATTTCCAGGTGCATTTTGCGGGTGAGTGCGGTGGGAAACCCCCGCGATGGCAATAAATTGTGGCTAAATTTTAATCCCGTGATTATCGAAACCCTCAAAAATAACGTTCTGATTTCTAACGTTCTCGCGAAAGTTTCCCTGCCGTGGCGCACTCTGGCACGGCGGATTGGTTCTGCGGACCTTTCTACAATGGCGATCGCCACCGTTACCGTCACTGGCGTGCTGCTGGGGGTGCGAGAGTTGGGCACGTTGCAACCCTTGGAACTGGCGGTTTTCGATGGGATGATGCGCCTGCGCGGCGATGAAGGTGCAGACCCTCGGATCCTGGTGGTTGCAGTGACGGAATCTGATATCCGCGCCCTGGGACAGTGGCCCCTTCGCGATCGCGTGGTGGCGCAGGCGTTGGCGAATTTGCAGCAACATCAACCGAGCGCGATCGGCTTAGATATTTTTCGCGATGTCCCCAACCAACCGGGCTATGAGGAATTAATCGAACAATTTGACCAACCCAATGTATTTGGCATTACTTATATTGGCGCATCGGATGCCGAAAGCATTCCTCCACCGAAGAATTTGCCCCCGGAACAAATTGGCTTTAACGATTTGCTCACAGATGCTGATGGGATCGTGCGCCGAAATCTAATGTTTGATGTCAAAGATAATGCTACCCTGCACTCGTTTTCTCTGCGACTAGCGCTCGCTTATTTAAAAGAACGCGAAGATATTTTACCGCAACTGACAGAAAACAACCAATATCAGTTGGCCACTACGGTATTTGAAAAGCTCGGCTCCAATTCCGGCGGCTATCAAAACATGGATCCGAATAGTTATAAAATTCTGCTGAATTATCGCTCCGGGAATATCGCGAAGATGGTGCGGTTTATGGACATTATAAACCAGAATTTCGACCCGGAGTGGGTCAAGGATAAAATCGTCATCATCGGCACCACGGCCCCCAGTTTGCACGACTCGTTTTTTACCCCCTACAGTGCCTCGAAAAAAGGCGCTCGCAAAATGCCAGGAGTGCTAATTCACGCTCAAATGGTCAGCGAAATACTCAGCGCGGTTCTCGACGATCGCCCCTTGCTGTGGTATTGGCCGGAATGGGCAGAAATTCTCTGGATTGTTGCCTGGGCAACTGGCGGTGGGTTTCTTGCGGCTAAAAGTCAAACTATCCTCACTCTATCCCTCAGTGCGATCGCAAGTTTGGCACTGTTATTTAGCGGGGGTTTTTTGTTCTTTTTACAGGCGGGATGGATTCCCATAGCCGCACCGAGTTTGACCTTTATATTGGTGGTGGTTGCCGGAGTCACTTACCAGTTCCAACAAGCACGGCAACAGCAACAAATGGTGATGAAACTATTAGGCCAGCAAACTTCCCCCGCTGTGGCCAATGCCCTGTGGAACGAGCGCGATCGCTTACTTAAATCGGGCATTATTCCCGGACAAACAGTCACGGTAACGGTGTTATTTACCGATATAAAAGATTTTACCTCCATTTCCGAGAAAACCTCTTCGGAAGTGATTATGAAATGGTTAAATGAATACTTGCAAAGCATGACCGGCACCGTGATAGAACGTCACGGCATTGTGAATAAATTTATCGGCGATGCAGTGATGGCATTGTTTGGAGTGCCCATTGCGCGCCAAAGTGCGGAAGAAATTGCTCAGGATGCCCGCAATGCAGTCAACTGTGCTTTGGCAATGGGAGAATGCTTGCAAAAACTAAATCAAGATTGGCGCGATCGCGGATTGCCCGTTATCCAAATTCGCGCCGGTATTTTCACAGGGCCGGTTACCGTAGGCAGTTTGGGCGGAACCGAACGCCTCGAATATGGCGCGATCGGCGATAGCGTCAACATCGCCTCGCGTCTGGAAAGTTGTCACAAAGACCGACAAGTGGATGACTGTCGCATCTTAATTGCCGGCCAAACCCTCGCTTATCTCGGGGGCGAATTTGAAGTAGAGTCCTGGGGGCCAATGACATTGAAAGGCAAGCAGGAAAGTGTGGAGATTTTTCGCGTTATTAGACGTAAAAAAAATTAATAAAAAACCGCAGACAATTCCTAAATGATGAGATAGCATGGAAATGGGATTATAGGCAAAACTAAATAAATCATCCAGGAGAAAACCTATGAATGCAACTTCAGTTCGCAAGCGATCGCTGAGCGTGGGTCTCGCCTCGGCCCTGTGTCTGTTCGTCTTCGGAGTGCCCATTTCCCAAATCCAGGCAGAAACCGTTCCCAACATCCAAGGCGGAAACGAACAGCGCGAACCGGGCGGTACTCGGGGAAATGATTGCACCGCAGGCGAAGCACCCCTGACTGCATTATTACCAGGCACCAGCACCCCGGGATTAACCACTGCCGCCTCTCCCACCTTCTTTTTCTATCTGCCGGAAAATTCCGCTGAAGGTGCAGAATTTGTTTTATATGATGAAAAAAGCGAGGCAATTTACGAGAAACAAGTAACCGTTCCCACCACTGAAGGGGTAGTTAGCATTAGCATTCCCACGGATCCGGAAGTTCCCGAATTAAAAGTCGAGAGCAATTATTACTGGACATTTGCATTAGTCTGCGACTACGACGATCGCGCCACCGATGAATACGTACAAGGGCAAATCCAGCGGGTAGAACTGAGTCCGGATCTGACAACGGAAATCGAAAATGCCACCGTTCGCGATCGCGTCGCCCTTTACGCCGATGCCGGTATCTGGTACGATACCCTCACCACCTTGGCACAACTGCGCCGGGAAAATCCCACCGATCCCCTTCTCGAACGCAACTGGGTCGATCTCTTGCAATCAGTTGGATTGGATAAAATTGCCCGCGAACCCCTCCTGTAACCGCGAAGTTTTGGGCGCAAACTTAATCCCAAATGCGGCAGGTGTATCGTGCTGAGCGTGGAATTATCGCGCCGTATTTTGGCTTACCCAAGCCGGTAAACCTTCAACCCTACCATGCACAGCGCCCGATCGCTTAAACTGTTCGTCGCACCTGCTGCAAAATCCTCCCACAAAGTGGCGATATTTTGGTTGTTCCTCAGCCTCACTTTCGCCGCCACTTACGGCATTTTGGCCCTGCAAGACGCCTTTAGCGCCGACTACGTGGTGCAAGACGATGCCCGCCAGCATGTCTTTTGGATGCAGCGCTTCTTAGACTCCCAATTATTCCCCCAGGATTTAATTGCCGATTATTTTCAATCCGTTTCCCCCGCCGGATATGCCACCCTTTATCGCCTCATGGCAGCGGTGGGAATTCCTCCATTAATCTTCAGCAAAATCCTCCCCCTCATTCTCGGGTTAATCACCACTGTCTATTGCTTTGGCGTCACCCTTCAGCTATTACCCGTTCCCTTTGCGGGATTTCTCGCCACCGTATTGCTCAATCAAAGCCTTTGGATGCAAGATGGCTTGATTTCTGCCACGCCAAAAGCCTTCGTTTATCCCTTGTTTTTGCCCTTTTTGTATTACCTGTTAAAGCAAAACTTACTCGGCACAGCAGGGGCGATCGCCCTTCTCGGACTTTTCTACCCTCAGTATGTTTTCATCGCCGCCGGCATTTTAATCCTGCAACTCATCCAGTGGAAAAATCGCCGATTTTCTCTCTCTTTCCCGGCTAAAAAAACTCGCTTTTTTGCCATAAATATCGCCGTTGCCTTCTTTATTCTGCTCCCCTATGCCATCAGCACCTCGGAATTTTCGCCGACAATCAGTCTCGCCGAAGCTAAAACCTTACCGGAATTTTTACCGGGGGGCAGAACCCAGTTTTTTATCGCAAATGCTTGGGATTTTTGGTTCCACGGGCGCAGTGGGATTGGCTTATCCGCTGCCCTGACCCCGGCATTTATGGCTCTGGGATTTTTGTTGCCAATTTTGCGGCAATTTCCGCAACCGTTTCCCCTGGCAAAATCTCTGTCAATTCGGGTGAGAGTCTTAGGGGAATTATTGCTCGCTTCTCTGGGGATGTTTTTTGCCGCCCACGCCCTCCTGTTTCAGTTGCATTTGCCCAGTCGCTACACCCAACATAGTTTGAGAATGGTGATGGCATTTTCAGCGGCGATCGCCATTACTTTATTGCTAGATGCGGCGGGAAAATGGGCGCGCACCTTGTGGCGCAAGTTGCTATTTTTTCCCCTCACCAGCTTGCTATTGGCGACGCTGATTTTTTATCCCCAATGGGCGATGAGTAATTTCCCCTGGACTTATTACCAAACTGGTACCCAACCGCAACTCTATGGCTTTTTGCAACAGCAACCAAAAGACAGTCTGATTGCTTCGTTATCGGAAGAAGCAAATAATTTGCCCACCTTTGCTCATCGCTCGATTTTAGCAGGGCGAGAATATGCGATTCCCTACCATTTGGGCTATTACGCGCAATTTCGCGATCGCACCGAAGCCACTATCGCAGCTCAATACACTCCAGAACTCGCAACAGTGCAACAATTTCTCGATCGCTATCGCGTGGATTTGTGGTTGGTGGATAAAGGCGCATTTACCCCCAGCTATCTGGCAGAAAATTCTTGGCTTCGTCAGTATCCCGCCGCCCAACAGGCGATCGCTCAGTTAAAGTCTCCAACCCCTCCCGCGATCGTCACCCTCATGAACCGCTGTTCTATCTTTGAAAATTATGGCACCGTTGTCTTAGACAGCCGTTGTATTTTAAACTCAGATTCGTAAGCAAGGAGGTAAGCACTAATGCCAAATAAATTGCACATCCATTTTTGAGGTTTGTCGGGTGGGCAGTTCTAGAACTTCCTGCGCGAGGCGGAATTTCCCTTGAATGGCGAGGCCCATCCTACCATCTGGCATTATTTTTGCACGAGTACATAAATGATTTGGCTGTGAATAGGGGTCATTCGGTGAGCAGTGCTTACCCTAATTTTGAACTCACACCCCTGCATGAAAAACGATATAAACTCTCGAAAAAAAAATTGATAAAAAAAATGAAACGACATCAACTCAAGTTCAAGCCATTGCATTTACTGGTGGTTTTTCTCTTGGCTGTGGGAATTTTTTTGCGCTTTTACAATCTGGATAAAAAAATCTATTGGATTGACGAAGTGCATACTTCTTTGCGGGTGGCAGGATATCGCAAAAGCAAATTTGACGAGCGCATACCAACCCGAGAAATCCTCACCGTCGAACAGTTGCATCAATTCCAGACTCTCTCTCCCGAAAATGGCTGGAACGATACCATTGATGCCTTAGCTGAAAACGCCGAACATGCACCGATTTACTATCTGCTAACTCGACTGTGGATGCAGTGGTTTGGCAGTAGTGCGGCTGTTACTCGCAGTTTGGCGGCAGCGATTAGTTTGCTGGCATTTCCGGCTATCTATTGGCTGGCGATCGCGTTATTTGAATCGCCTACTGTGGGATGGTTTGCTATCTGCTTGCTGGCGGTTTCTCCCTTGCATTTGCTTTACGCCCAAGAAGCCAGACAATATAGTTTGTGGACCGTCACCACCTTACTTTCTAGTGTGGCACTCCTGCGGGCAATGAAACTGCCTACGCGCAAAAGATGGGCAGTTTATGGAATCGCGGTTTTTCTCGGGTTTTATTCCCATTTAATTTCGGGATTGGTGTTTTTCGGACAAGGGCTTTATGTGGGATTACTCGAAAAATTTCGCTGGACGAAACGAGTGCAATATTATCTGTGGGCTTCTCTGGCGGGAGGCGCGAGTTTGATTCCTTGGATTATCGTTTATTTTGATAATGAAAGCACCATCGGGCAATGGATGGGAAGAGAGATTCCTCTGGGCAATTTAGGGAAGCGATGGGTTGTGAATCTGACGGCGGTATTTTTTGACCTTCATAGCGTTTATCCGCGACAACTTTTTGATGTGGTAGGCGGTGAAGATATGACCCAGTTTGCTTGGGGAGATGTAGGGGTTTATGCGATAATTCCAGTTGTGATGGTGGTGGGATATGCGCTTTATTTCCTCTGTCGCAGCGCGCCGCGACGGGTTTGGCTGTTTCTGTTGAGCGCGATCGCCGGCAATGGTGTATTTTTAATGCTCTACGATATCGTTTCTGGAGGTCAGCGATCGGGAATTGCCCGCTATCTGTTTCCCTCTTATCTCGCCATCCAACTCGCCGTCGCCTATCTTTTTGCCCGCAAAACCGCGATCGCCCCCCAGGAAGCACCCGGAAAGGCGCTTCCCCGGTGGGGCTTGCCGCTGGCTAAAGTTGGCAATCTGCAACAATTTTTTTGGCAATTGTTATTTGTGCTGTCGATCGCCGGGGGAATCTTCTCCTGTGCCATCAGCGCCCAGGCGGAGACTTGGTGGCACAAGTACAGCAGCTATTATAATGCCGAAGTCGCCGCGATCGCCAATCAAGCGGAAACCCCCTTAGTGATTTCCAGTCCCAAGCGCATCAGTCGTCTCACTTCTTTGAGCTATAAACTCCATCCCAAGGTGCGGTTATGGGTACTCGAAGACGATGCACCGATCCAGATTCCCGAGGGTTTCAGCGATGTCCTGTTATTCCGCCCCTCCATCGACCTATATGGCGCGATCGAGCAGCATCCCAATTACCAGCTTACCCCCCTTCACCCCTTCGGACATATTTGGCAAGTAGAACGGCAATCAACAGCGGGCGATTGAAATCCCGCCTAGGCAAGCTTTAGCGTAGCCATGCCCCCTAGGGCTATACTCCGCCTACGCGACTATACACTGTTTCCCGGCAACCGCCTGGGAACGCCCTCTGCGAGGCTCCGCCTCCCCTACAGAAATCTCACATTTTGCCATCTCCACCGACATATACAATTAAACGATCGCCACTTTCGCCTCCAGTTAATCCACTCTGCCATAGCGGGCGGTGTCTTGCCCGGTTAACCAGGCCCACATTTGATCGCCGTAGCAGAAGTGCCACCACTCGTTAGGATGGCGGGCAAAACCGACCGATCGCATGGCATCTGCCAAAATTTGCCGATGCATGTCATACACTCTTTCCGCATCGTCGCTACTGTTGGCGAAATAATCCGGGTGCGATCGCGGGGAAATTTCATCGATGGGCGACCCCATATTTACTGCGTCGCCGGTTGCTGCGATGAGGGTAACATCCACTGCAGCACCGGTGGCGTGGGGCGGCGGTGTCGCTACATCAGCACTGGGAACCGCCCAGAATTGATAAACCGACTGGAAAATATCTTGACGCTGTGCCTCGGTTAATTCGGCGAGGGTCAAACCGCGCGATCGCACTTCTGAGGCAAAAGCATAGTTTACCATAAATTGCTGCACCGCGATCGGGCGATAGGCGTCGAAAATCTGGATGCGCCACCCGGGATGATTTGCCTGCAGGGCGTTTTGGGCGGCGAGCAACTTTTCCACCACCCCTTGACGCAGATAAAAGGGCGATCGCCCCCCATAAGGTGCCCCCAGTTTTTCATAGGGATGCGGCGACTCCACCGCAAAGCGATCCAAAGGAATGGGTACTAAAGGTTCGCCACACTCGGCGATCGGGAGAAGCTGATAAGGTTTCATCTGAGATCCAAGTCAGTCCATTTTGCCAAAAATTGCCATCACCCCGCATTGGGGGATCCACTGTATTTTATCAGATTTTGGGAAAGAAGTTGCAAATTGCATATTGCATATATTTTTTATATCACCTGAAACACAAGCCGAGTTTAACCGGATTTTCCTTAAGGATCCACTGGAATTTAAAACGGGCATTGTTAAAAACATTTAACATCATATTTTAGCAAATTACGGCAATTTTGGGTAAATTATCAATAAATTTAGCAATTTAACCGGAAAAAACTAAAAAAAATAATTTTTCTTTAAATTGCTATTGCATTCTTTGCTTTAAGCTTAAAAAAATTAATTTTTGCTTTTTTAGTGCAATGAATTGGCTCGTCGGGGTGCTGGTTTTTTCCCGCGTCATTTTTCCGTGATTTTACGCATCAGCCTGTCACACGTTATACCCAAAGAGAGATGCCCACTTATATCTAGAGGGGGAGTGCCGACTACCGGGTAGTGCGGGTTATAGTAGGAAGGTAACAAGTTTTTCTTTGTGAAGAGCTTAGGGAAATAAACATTTCAGTCAACAACAGTTTGACCCTCCGGGTAACGCGATCCGTGTCCGCCAGAGAAACCTTATGTCAATCAATGGGGATGTACCAAACCGATGAAACATATTCAACTAGAACCGCAAACTGCTTTTGGGAACCAGATGGCTTCCACCGAGGAAGAGATCGCGTCAAATCCGGCGCAAAACCTTGTCTTTATCGATTCCACCGTTGAAGACGCCGATACTCTCATCGATTCCCTAGCACCGAATACCGAAGCGATCGCGCTGGATAGCGATCGCGACGGTATCGAGCAGATCGCAGAAGCGATCGGCAATAGGACTGGCATCGAGAGCATGCACTTCATTTCTCACGGTGCCCCTGGTACAGTGTCCCTTGGGGCCACCGAGCTCAATGCCGAAACCCTGGAGAGCTATAGCGAACAGTTGCAATCTCTCGCGTCTAACCTGAGCGATCGCGCCGATATTTTATTCTATGGCTGTAATGTAGGCGAAACCGAAGCCGGCGCAGCTTTCCTGGAAAAACTGAGTCAGCTCACCGGGGCAGATATTGCCGCCTCCGAGGATTTAACCGGCGCGGCTGTCTTACAAGGCGACTGGGATCTAGAAGTCACCACAGGCGACATCGAAGCTCCCTTAGCGGTGGAGGAACAAGCGCAGCAAAAGTATAGCGGCGTATTGGCCAGCTTTGCCCCACAAAACGGCGAAGAATTAATACAGGCGATCGAGGAAGCGAATAGCAACCAAGAAGACGATACCATAAACTTGCGGAATCAGACCTTCACCGTAAGCGAGATCGACAACAACACCGACGGTGACAATGGCTTGCCCTCAATTAAACCCGATAACGGGCACAGCCTGATTATTAATGGTAAAGGCGGCACCATCGCCCGAAGCGATGGCGAGGATACGCCGAAATTTCGGCTGTTCCACGTGGATGAAGACGCCACATTAAAGCTGCGGAACCTCTCCCTAGAAAACGGCTATGCCAACGGCGGGCCGCAGGAAAAAGACGGGGGAGCGATTAAAAATCGAGGCACCCTGACGAGTTCAAATATCGACTTTTTGAATAACACCGCCACAGAAGACGGCGGTGCGATCGATAACGACGGTGGATCGGCCAAAATCGGCTATAGCACTTTCACCAACAACGTCGCCAATGATGATGGTGGGGCTATCCGCAACCAAGACGGCACGATGAGAGTGACCAAAACCACCATCTCCGACAACAGCGCCAATGATGACGGCGGCGGGATTCGGCATCGCGCGGGAGACCTGACGGTTTTAAATAGCACCATTTCCGGAAATTCTACAGAGAATCAAGGCGGCGGCATCTTCACCGACGCGCGGATGAAGATACAATTTAGCACGATAACTCAAAACCGGGCAGAAAACATCGGCGGCGGAGTTGCGGTAGAATCCTCTGCCGGTGGGAGTGCTGGGGTGACGCACACGATTATTGCCGGGAACACCAATGGTAACGACGGCATGGAAGCTCCCAATGTTACCGGAACGTTTAAGAGCCGTGGCTATAACTTACTAGGCAACCCAGAGGGTAGCAATGGGTTTAAGATACAAAACGGTACAGATCTGAGCTTGGCCGAAATCGGGGGGATTCCACTGAGCGAGGTTATCGATCCCAATCTGGCACAAAATCAAGCACCAGAAGACGCGCCGCTCACCCACGCCCTGGTTCCCCGTTCGCCGCTGATTAATGCTGGAAACAATGAGAGAGTGCCGGAAAATGCGGACACCGATCAGCGCCGCGAGGGTTTCGAGCGAATTGCCGGGAAAGCGGTGGATATCGGTTCATATGAAAAACAAGCCTTGCCCAAGTTGGTGTTTTCGGAGATTATGTACGATCCCGCCAGCGAAGCACCCAATTGGGAGTGGGCAGAGGTATATAATGCCGGCAATCGAACCGTTAATTTAGGCGGATTTGTATTTGATGACAATGACGATCCGGCACTGACCGAAGCCAATGTGGGACAGGGTTCGATCGCCCCTGGGGAAACCGGAATTTTATATAACAGCGAGGCGATCGCGGCAGCCGATTTTAGCGCCGCCTGGGATTCCGAAGCGAATCTGGTGCCCGTAACCAATTGGCCCGAATTGGACACCGAAGGCGATCGCCTTGCCTTGTGGCCCAGTCTCGCCGACTATAAGATTGGGTTGTCCCAGACCACCGATCGCGTCAACTACAACAATAGCGACGCTTGGCCCACCGATGTTAATCCCACCTCGATCTATCTCACCGACGTCAGCGGGAATAACCCGAGGCAATTTAACGATAACGGCGAAAATTGGGCCAGGAGTGCGATCGGACGCGCTTCCCCCACCGCCACTGCTTACGAAAGCGCCGTAGCGGGGAATAATAGCGGGTTAGATGTGGGTTCTCCCGGAACCACCGACAGCACCGCCCCCAGTTGGGAAGACTTCACCCTAGAGGATGTCGCCCAAGGAGACAGCAGTACCAACTTAACCCTCAGCTTTACCGATAACCGGGCGATCGATTTTTCCACTTTAGATAATTCCGACATTCAGATAACCAGTGAGAACGAGTTTTCTCAATTCGCCAACTTAGTCAACACCAGTCTCGACGGAAACGGAACGCCGATCGCCGCCACTTACCAGATTTCTCCTCCCGGAGGCACCTGGAACTTTGAAGACGATGGCACTTATACCGCCCAGTTAAAAGGCGATCGCGTGCGGGATACCACCGGAAATCCCGTTCCCGCTGCAACCTTAAGCAGCTTTGAAGTGGCTCTCAACGATGCGCCCACCGTAGAAAATGCGATCGCCGATCGCTCCTTTTCCGAAGGCACTCCCGTTAACTTTGAAATTCCGGAAAATACCTTCGCCCCTGACAATCCGGGCGATACCTTAACCTATGAGGCAACCCGCGCCGATGGCACATCCCTTCCCAGTTGGTTGAACTTCGATCCGGAAACGCAAACCTTTAGCGGTACTCCCACCGATAACAGTGTAGGCGACGTCGAAATCGCGGTACAAGCAACCGACGAAGAAGGTGCCACGGTTAGCGATGACTTTAACATCAGCGTCACTCCCACGGAGGAACCCAGCGAACCGCCCACGGAGGAACCCAGCGAACCGCCTACAGAGGAACCCAGCGAACCGCCTACAGAGGAACCCAGCGAACCGCCTACAGAGGA
>NZ_JAYFEQ010000826.1:0-15201 GCF_055795085.1 Phormidium sp. CCY1219
CTAAAGCCGCAAGTTCGTTTTTCCTCCCCCGGCTAAAGCACGGGGGTTTCCAAACGTATCGGAGGTTATCATCATGACTGAATTACTTCGGCGTGTCGTTGCAGAGATAGAGAAGCTCACAGAAGACGAACAGAATGCGATCGCCTCTCGTCTGCTGGCTGAGCTAGAAGATGAGCGCCAGTGGAAATCTCGTTTTGAAGCCACCAGCGATCGCCAGTGGAATGCTTTGGCTGATAGGGTACGTCAAGATATTGCTGCGGGAAATATTGACTCAATTGATGATGTTTTTCCTGGCGATCTCCCTCATCGAAAGCCATAATTTTTATTCCCTTGATTCCACAGTGTCCTCACGCATTTAACTCACCGAACAATCGCGCGATCGCAACAGCAACATCAGGACATGCCACCGGATTAATCTCACCCTGGGTTAAAATTTCTTCTGACTGGTAACCCTTTGCAGTGGGTCTTCTGAAAACAAAAAGTTGTCTGGGTTGCCAATTAACAATCAAATATTGAGTAATTCCTGTTGTAGCGTACACTTTGCTTTTTACTTCCCAGTCTTTATTGAAACTGATATAGCAGTCCTAAATGATTTGTAACAAAACTAGGGAGCAAGATGCTCGCACTCCCAGCCTTTCAGACCCGGATCCATGACACCACTGATTTAGGATTGCTATATTGGCATATTCTACCAGCAAAAAAATATTTTCGGGATAGGGAGAATGCTCTCGATACTCTCGTCACCGGCGTTCAACCACCGCAATATCCGGTTCAAGTTCAGAGTTACTCTGTAGCAAAGTAATCGGTTTGGTTTGACGAACTTTGGCGCGATTTCCGAACAGATAAATCAGATATTCTACCGCTTCATCGCTACAGTAAGCACCAGCTTTTCCTGCAGGGGTGATTTCGAGCATTTCTCCATTCAATAACTCCACCTACCGCCCTTCTAAAATGCCGGCATATTATCCGATGGTAGTCTTCTACTGTCCATTTTGCCGTGGTCCGTTTCATGGGTTTGTGCTTGGCAGGTTTGAGGATTATTTTATCCCAATTTTATCAAATTGCCAGCCACCGGGGGTGAGGATAGGGTAGTGCCATATTAGTCCCCGGCGTTTATCGGGAAGGGGGCAAGATATCCGTTGTCGGCAATTTACACATTGCAGGTTGTCAATAAAAGGAGCGCGCCGCGTAACCCCTCTAGGTTCACCTCCAGACAATCCATTTGCCACCGTCACCCTGGCCAAAAATTACAAAATTTCTCGAAATATTAATATTTTTTACATTAAATTCAAAAACCCTTTATTTAGTTTTAGTCTGGATCTGAATCGCAAACCGGGTCGGGGAAATGAACTAGGTAACTATTCCTATTAATTCCCCCTCGTCAGCGCCGATAAAATGCGGAGAAAAGCGGGCAAAAATGCCTACCGAGCAACCCTTGCCCCATCCGTCGCAAACCGCTGTATTTGAAGAGAAAACGGGAGAAAAAACACATGAAATTGGCTTACTGGATGTATGCAGGTCCCGCCCACATTGGCACGCTTCGCATTGCCAGTTCTTTTAAGAACGTTCATGCCATTATGCACGCCCCTCTCGGGGATGACTACTTCAATGTAATGCGTTCCATGCTAGAGCGGGAGCGCGATTACACCCCAGTAACTGCCAGCATCGTCGATCGCAACGTTCTCGCGCGCGGTTCCCAAGAAAAAGTCATCGATAACATCGTCCGCAAAGATAAAGAAGTCACCCCAGATTTAATCGTTCTCACCCCCACCTGCACCTCCAGCATCTTGCAAGAAGATTTAAACAACTTTGTCGAACGGGCGCAGATGGATGCCAACAGCGATGTGATGCTTGCTGATGTCAACCACTACCGCGTCAACGAACTGCAAGCCGCCGATCGCACCCTGCACCAAATCATTCAATACTACATCGAAAAAGCCAAAAAGAAAAACCAACTGCCCGCAACCAAAACCGAAAAACCCTCAGTCAATATCATCGGCATTTCCACCCTCGGATTTCACAACAACCACGACTGCACCGAACTCAAACGCCTGATGGCGGATCTCGGCATTGAAATTAACGCCATTATTCCCGAAGGCGCTTCGGTACACCAATTAAAAAATCTGCCCCGCGCCTGGTGTAACCTGGTTCCCTATCGCGAAATCGGCATGATGGCGGCGAAATACCTGCAACAAGAATTCGGCACTCCCTATGTAGATATCGCGCCGATGGGAATCGTGGAAACCGCCCGCTGCATTCGCAAAATTCAGCAAGTGATAAACGAACAAGGGGCGCAAATCGATGGCGAAGATTATATCGACAATCAAACCCGATTTGTCTCCCAAGCTGCCTGGTTTTCTCGGTCGATTGACTGCCAGAATTTAACCGGGAAAAAAGCCGTAGTTTTTGGGGACAATACTCATGCGGCGGCAATCACCAAAATTTTGGCGCGAGAAATGGGAATTCACGTGGTTTTGGCGGGAACATACTGCAAATATGATGCGGATTGGTTCCGGGAACAAGTAAGCGAATACTGCGACGAAATTTTAATTAGCGACGATAATGGAGCCATTGCCGATGCGATCGCCCGTCTGGAACCTGCTGCCATTTTCGGCACCCAAATGGAACGCCACGTGGGCAAACGCTTAAATATTCCCTGTGGCGTCATTGCTGCCCCAATTCACATCCAAAACTTCCCCGTAGGTTACAAACCCTTTGTCGGCTATGAAGGAGCCAATCAAATTGTCGATTTGGTTTACAATTCCTTTACCCTGGGAATGGAAGACCACCTGCTAGAAATATTCGGCGGACACGATACGAAAGAAGCAATTCAGAAGACGATTTCTGCCGATTCCGATTTGAATTGGACCAAAGACGCGCAAGCTGAATTAAACAAAGTGCCCGGTTTCGTGCGCTCAAAAGTGAAACGCAATACCGAAAAATTCGCTCGCGATCGCGGTATCGAGGAAATCACCCTCGAAGTCATGTACGCCGCCAAAGAATCCGTTGGCACATAATGTAGCAGGGAGTAAAAAAAAACTCCTTTAACTTCCTCTGACTCCTTCCCAGATTCCACGGGAACGCCCACACTGTAGAGACGCGATTCATCGCGTCTCTACAAGCGGAAACTCCTACAAAATGAGGCTAGATGGAATAGTAATTCAGCAAAAAGATTGAGCCGCTTCCCGATTGCAAATGAACGCGCGAACCCTTTGCAAAAAAATCACCCTTGGCTTGTTGTTCACCACAGGAACCCTTGCCATTGCATTGGGTTTTGGTTACGTTGCGCCGACAAAATTAGGCAATGTAATGCAAGACAATTGCCGCGCCAAACTGTACGTTTCTAACACCGGGGTTCACACCAACATTGTAGTGCCGGTAAGCAATCAGTGGTATGATTGGAGTCAAACCCTCTCCCTCGCCGATATTGGCAGGGATGCGGTAGAAAATTATCGCTATTTGAGCTTTAGTTGGGGAGATAGAGAAGTTTATCTGAATACGCCTACTTGGTCGGATTTAGAATTCTCCAACGCCCTGAAAGCATTATTTTTCCCGACTCCCTCGGTGATGCAGGTAAAAGGCTACGATCGCTTGCCAAATTATCTGGAGATTAAATGCGTTAAAATCAACCCGAAAAATTATCTTGCTTTAATGAATTTTATCGAAAATTCTTTTCAGCTAGATGAGCGAGATAAACCCGAGAGAATCGCGGCGGGTTATAACGCCAGCAGTGGATTTTATGCTGCTACCGGCAGTTATAGCCTATTTAAAACTTGTAACGATTGGACTGCAGCAGGGTTAAGAAAAGCGGAGGTCAATACCCCGGTGTGGTCTGGACTGGCTTCTGCGGTGATGTTGCATTTAAGAGGGTGTGAATGTGGGGAGAATTTGTCGATAAATTCCCGATTGCCCGAGAATAGCGGGGGGATTTGAATCATCCGCCCCGCAACAATCCGCTCTTATTGCTGATTTTCTTGAGATTCCGGGGTGGGTTCGGGAGTGGGTGGGCTTTCGGGAGAGGTTTGACCGATGTGAGTCGATGCTTCTTGTTGCTCTTGGTCTTTCATTTGCGCCACGCGATCGCGAGTTTGTTCCGCCACTTCTTGGGCTTTATCCCGGGCGCGATCGGCGAAATTGAGAGCATCTTCTCGCGCTTGTCCGGAGACGTCCTGCAGGCGATTTTGGGCTTGTTCTGAGACATCTTGCGCGCCTTTAATTAAACCGCGCAAATCTTTCATGGTTTTATCGTAATCATTTTGCAGCAATTCGCCGACTTTATTGAGTCGTTGATTCATACCTTCGGTATATTGTTGCGGTTCTTGCACCGCACTTTCGACAACAATCAGGCGTTTGCTGCCAAAACTGGAAATATCCTCCGGTGACAGGAGATAGGTACCTCCCACTGCACCACGCCAACCGCTGGATTTAAACAAATAGCTAACCACGGTGCCGGTTTGGGTGGCAATCATGTAATCTACCAATTGACCGGCGGTGGTGCCGGTATCGGTGAGGACTTCATGCCCGATCGCATTCATCACCCCTTCCGGTTTTTCCTCAGCCGATGCCTCGGCGTCGAAATTAATTAAAACGCTATCCTGACCGATGGTATGAATTTGGTTCCAACTGAAGAAGTTTTTCTTCATGCCCAGAAAACCTGCCTTGCAGCTAAAACCGACAACCTTGTGGGATTGGGGGTCGAGCCACAATTCGTCAAGTTTGCCGATTTCATCAGCCGTAGCGCGATTGATAACGCGGCGATCGAGCAGATCCGATCGCTTACTCACCTGTTGTTCGGTACTCATGGGTAAACTCCTGTTATTAAATCGGTTAAGACAGCAGGCAAATTATGTTGCCTATACATTTTTCGGGGAAAGCGTTCCCAGCACGTGCTGGGAACAAGGTTAGTTTATGCGGGTTCGCCGCCAGTGCGCTGAGTTTGCTCGTCCCACTTCGTCCATTCCGTGTGGAAGAACTCGCCCCGGGGTTTATCTACGCGCTCGTAGGTGTGAGCGCCGAAGTAATCCCGTTGGGCTTGAGTGAGATTTTGCGGCAAGCGATCGCGACGATAGCTATCAAAATAATCCAACGAAGCACTAAACGCCGGCACCGGAATGCCCAACTGATTTGCCGTTGCCAGCACATCGCGCCATGCGGACTGGCGGTCTAAAATCGTTTGCTTAAACTCCGGTGCCAGCAACAAATTGGGCAGACCGGGATTTTGCTGGAAAGCCGTCTTTATTTTATCCAAGAAGCCAGCGCGAATAATACAGCCGCCCTTCCAAATCCGGGCAGTCTCACTCAAATTCAACTGATAGCCAAACTCTGACGACGCTTTGCCCAGCAGACCCATTCCCTGAGCGTAAGAGCAAATCTTAGAGCAATAGAGCGCATCGCGAACCTTATTGATAAACGCCTTCGGATCGCCATCATATTTTGCCGTCGGTCCGGGCAACTCCTGAGATGCTGCAACCCGCTCATCTTTCAGGGAAGACATCACCCTGGCATTCACCGCCGCCGTTATCGTAGGAATAGACACGCCCAGTTCCAAAGCATTAATCACCGTCCAACGACCGGTGCCCTTTTGTCCCGCCGCATCCATAATCACCTCCACCAGAGGTTTCTTGGTGTCCGGGTCGGTGTACTTAAAGATATCCGCAGTAATTTCGATTAAAAACGAATTGAGTTCCTCGGTGGTATTCCACTCGGAAAACACCTGATGCAATTGCTCGCCTTCGAGACCCACGGCACTTTTGAGCAGGTCATACGCCTCCGCGATGAGCTGCATATCGCCGTATTCGATACCATTGTGAACCATTTTCACATAGTGTCCGGCACCCCCCGGGCCGATATAGGTGACGCAAGGGCCATCATCCACCTGCGCCGCAATCTTGGTCAAAATCGGCTCTAAATCTTTGTAAGCTTGTTGGGTGCCTCCTGGCATCAGACTCGGACCGTTGAGCGCGCCTTCTTCGCCACCGCTGACCCCCATGCCCATGTATGCCAATCCAGCGGATTCTAAGTCTTTCGTGCGACGTTCCGTATCTTCGTAGAGAGAATTACCGCCATCGACTATCATATCACCTTCTTGCAGCAGAGGCTTGAGCTGTCCGATGACCGCATCCACCGGGCCGCCGGCTTTGACCATCAGCAGGATCCGGCGAGGGCGCTCTAAAGCGGCGACAAAATCTTCCATCGAGTAAGTGGCTTTCACTTGCTTGCCCGATCCCCGGGAGGCCATAAAATTTTCGGTGACGCTGCTGGTACGATTATAGACCGCTACGGGGAACCCTTTGCTTTCCACATTCAGCGCCAGGTTTTCACCCATGACGCCCAGACCAATGACACCAAATTTTTGCTTTGACATAAATTTCTACTGACCTTTGCGTTTCAGAATCAATTACCTTTAAGGTTAGCCCGATCGCTTCAGTTGTCCAGTAAAGAATATCTTAAGACTGGGGTTGAGTCCTCCCTCCCAAGTAAGGAAAAGTTGGAAAACCTCGGCTCTGGAAAAACAGACTCAGCGATCGCGCCGTGCATTTGTCCGATTGTCCGGGGATAATTCTCTCCCGCGAAACTTGACAACCGGGCAAAATAGTGATAAAAAATACCACCCATCCGAGGTTAATACTGCCTTGCCCCGGCGGAGAAAATCCGGTAGTATCGGGCGAAGCGAGTGAGATTGTCCGCCTTGAAGCGCAGGGGGGCGAAAGTGAACGGTAGAATGAGCTGGTAAAGACGACTGGGGCAAGTCGTCTGTAAAAATTGACAGCAGGGGGAACCGGGAAAATGCTTCCATACATTTTGGCCTTAGTCGTAGCTCTCGGGAGCTTCGCGATTTACATGGCCGCATTCTTTTTTCCAGAAGTCCATCGCAAAGGCGACATCGTTTGGAGTGGCGTTGGACTGTTTTATGCCTTAGTGCTATGGTTTTGTGCCGGACGCCTGACCGGTGCGGTGTTGCTCGGACAGAGTGCCAGTGTGGCCTTGTTAGGATGGTTTGGCTGGCAAGCGATGAGCTTGCGACGACAAGCCACCCCCCTGGGCGATCGCACCCAGGTTTCTGAGGAGCAACTGAACAATGTCTCCCAGTTAACCGGACGGATTGGCAGCTTATTCAAAGGCAAATCGCCGGCGAAACCCGTCTCCGCGCCGCCGGAGGTTGCGCCGGAAGCCGAAGCCGTGCCCGTCCCCGTCCCCAGGGAAACCGAACCCACTGTAGCGCCAGTGGAAGAACCGCCCGCAGCGGAAACCACCCCAGTGACTCCGGAAGCGGAGACGCCGGCGGTGGAGACTGCGCCGAAACCGAAGAAACGCTTCGGACTACCTGGGGGCGTTACGGGCTTATTTAAAGGCAAACCGAAAGAAAAGCCAGTGGAGAAGGAGACCGAAACTGCTCCCCCACCGGTGGAAGAAGAGAGTCAACCGCCTCGCCCAGAGGAATGGGTGGAACCAGCGGCGACGGAACCGGAAACGGTGGTGGAAGGAGAGCCACAGCCGGCGGATATGCTGGGCACTGAAGCCACAGTGACGATTGAAGGGGGAGAAACGGAAGCCCCCACCGAGGCGGAATCCTCGGAAACCGAACAGATGCCCGGGGCGGCGGCCCTAGAAGGGGCAACCGCCCAACCGGAATCGCAACTAGAGGATGAGGAGGACTTTGAATTTGAAGCCGAACTAGAACCAGAGGTTGCGACCCCGGAAGCGCCGCCGCAGGAGGTGGAAACCGAGGCGAAACCGCAACCGGAACCCACAGGGAAAAAACCTGTGGGTGTGGTGGTGAGCGAAACCCTCGAGCCGCTTAAGGGGTTATGGAATAAAGTGCAAGGAGGCATTCGCGGCGTGCTGAAGGTAAAGCCAAAGTCGAAACCGGAACCTGCGCCGGAAGCGCCAGCGCCAGAGCAGACGCCGAGTGCGGAAGCGGAGGCGGAGTCTGTGGAAGGGTTAGCCCCGGGGCTGACGATGGAAACCGAGGCGGTGGCTGACCAGGAAGCGGCGATCGCCCTCGAGGATACCGTGACCGAAGAGAACGCCACGCCGCCTCAGCCCCCGGAAGCGGATCTGGTGGAAGCCGCGCAAGAGTCTGCGCCAGAAGGGGAACTCGCAGAACGAGTCACCCCCGAACCGGTGGAAGAATTTGCACCGGAAGCCCAACTGACCCCGCCGGCGGAAACCACTATTGAGCCGATGGAGGAGGCGACGCCGGTGCAGGAAGCGGAAGCGGTGACGCCAGTAGACACACCTGCACCCACCGAGGCGGAAACACCTGCTGAGGAAGAGGTGGAAGAGGTCAAAGAGGTGGTGGAAGAGGCCACACAAGCGATGGTGGAAGAGGTGACGGAGGTGGTGAACGAAGCGAAAGCGGTGGTGGAAGAGGCTACCGAAGTCGTGAAAGAGGCCACGGAAACCGAGGAGCCATCAGCACCAGAGGCGATGCCAGAGCATCCGGCGGACGAGGAGAGTGGCGATCGCGATACCCTGGAGGTGCGATCGAGAAGAAGCGAACCGGCGGCGGTAGACCCTGCGCGACAGCCCGGTGAAGCGAAATCTCAAACTGCGCCGACAGCAGACCGTTCCGACTCTCCGGGTCAGGAAACTGACCGCTCCTCCCCGGAACAAAACGAAGCGGATAGTTCCGACGTTTAACTGGGGCTATTTTTTCCACAGTGGCGTTGGCTGGCTCAGCTAATGCCACTGTTGTCTTTGGGGGGAATTAATGTTCGTCTCTCTATTGATGAATTCGCCCATCGGGTAAAATGGCTAGGGTGAGTTTTGCGCCGATGAGTTTGACTAAAATTCGGTCGGCGGTGCCAATTTTTGCCCCGCGCAAATCGGCACCGCTTAAGTCAGCTCCGCTTAAATCTGCACCGATTAAATTGGCATGTTGTAGGTTAGCGCCGGCCAGGTTGGCTTGCAATAAATTGGCGCGAAATAAGTTGGCATGTTCGAGATTGGCACCGGCGAGATTGGTTTTGTGCAAAAATGCATCTTGTAAGTTGGCATGCTTGAAGTTGGCATGGCTTAATTGTCTGCCGGATAGGTCTTTTTCGCGTAAATTGGCGCGGCGAAAATCGGCTCCACTCCAGTCGGGATTGTGCGGTTGTTTGGCTCGGTGATGGGTGCGCGAATCGACCCGATCGCCTTGGGGGCGATCGGGCGATGAAGGTGGAGGTTTGGGCGAGTGGCGCGCTGTGGTGGAGGCGGGCGATCGCTGGCGCTTTGCGGTTGGCGCTTTCGACCCGAGGGCGCGCAATTTTTCCCGCGCTAGATTGATTTCTTTGATTTTTTCTTGTGCTTTGGACACCAGGCGCTGGTTTTCTTTGGGAAAGCGATCGGGATGCCAAACAAATACCAAATCTTTATAGGCTTGGTTGACCTCTTCTAGGGAGGCTCCCGGCTCTAATCCCAGCACTCGATAGTATTTCTCTAGCTCTTTCATGGGTGAAGATTATCCGCCCTCACGTTTAAAAATCAGTCGATCGCCCAGTCTTTGAGCTATTTTAACATTAACTCCCGGTTTTTTCTCTCGCTGACGCCACCGATGCCGTCTGCTAGCCCTGGATCGAAACCGAAGCGATCGCCCCGTAAAAGTGGCCACCGTGTCTATCGATACAGTTTGGTTTGCCTCGATTGCCTATAAACAATTAGGTTCCACGGGCGGCACTTCGGTGCAGTGCCGAGATGTTTATTTCTCAGCCGAGAATAATTGTATCGAAATTTTGGTAATTTGACAAAGAAAAACAAGCGGGTGGAAACGCCACAGGGTGAAAACTGCCAAACTCTATTGAGGGAGCAAGATGATGAAGGGAAACACCGGGCAACTACTGCAAACCAGCCACTTACAAGACATGGAAGGATTGCAATGGGCTTCTCGGATTGCAAGTATTGTAGCGATCGCGATCGGGGCAATGGTGATTGTCGGTTGGATGTTTGACATTGGATTGCTCAAAAGCGTGCTTCCGGGATTGGTAACGATGAAAGCCAATACGGCATTTGGGTTTATTTTTGGCGGCTGTTGTTTGTGGTTGTGGCATCGCGAAGGCGAATCTGCTTCGAGCCACCGGGCCGCGTTAGCCTGTGCCACAATTGTCCTGCTCATTGGCTTGCTGACACTGATTCAATATAGTTTCGATATTGACTTGGGCATCGACCAACTGGTTTTCCAGGAATCGGTGGATGCTGTGGCGACAGCGGCACCCGCATGGCACCGAATAGTGCGTTTAATTTTCTGTTGTTGGGGTCTGCGTTAGTGCTGTTTTGCATTCCCCGGCGGAATTATCTGGCAGCACAATTTTTCACCATTGCTGCATTTTTAGTGGCGTTGTTGGGGTTTTTGGGTTATCTGTATGGCAATGCCTTTTTTTATATGTTGGATTCCTCATTTACGGCAATGGCATTGCATACGGCAGTGGCGTTTATTCTGCTGTGCTTTGCACTTTTGTTCGCGCGTCCTGATGTGGGAGTGATGGGGACGATTACCAGTCACCATGCCGGGGGTTTGATGGCGCGCCGACTGTATCCGGCAGCTCTGGCAATGCCCCCGTTATTGTGCTGGTTGGTGTTATTGGGCTATCGCGCTCATCTGTACACGCCGGAAATGGGAATTTCATTGTTGGGGATTTTGAATGTGGTGATTTTTTCGGCGTTAATTTGGTGGAATTCGCTTTCTCTCGGGGCGATCGATACTCAGCGCAAACACGCCGAATTTTCGTTAAAACAAGCGTTCGAGCAACTGGAACAGCGGGCGGCGGAACAAGAAGAAATGGCTCGCACTTTGGCTACGGCATTCACTCAAATTACCTCGACGATGAATGAATTGAGCGCCTCTTCGGCGGCGACGGCGGAACAAGCGGCAGCGGCGGATGCCGAGGCCCACCGGGCGCTGACGCTTTCTGAGGAGGGGACTTCTGCGGTGGGGCGCACTCAGGCGGGGATGAGTCGGTTACAGGAAAAGGTGAAGGCGATCGCCCAGGCGATTGGGTTTACGCAACAGCAAGCCGGTCAAATCGGCAAAATCGCTCGTATGGTGGGCAATTTAGCCAGTCAAACGAATATGCTGGCATTGAATGCGGCGATCGAAGCGGTCCGCGCCGGAGAGCATGGCAAAGGATTCGGGGTGGTGGCAAGTGAAATTCGCAAGTTGGCGGACCAAAGTAAAGTGTCTGCAGAAAATATCAATACCCTGGCGGCGGATATTCAAACGGCGATCGAGTCTACGGCGAGGGCGACGGATGAGGGGATGGAAACGGTGGAATCCGGGGTGACGATCGCCTCGAATACGGCAGATGCATTTGAAGGGGTGGCGGCGGCGATCGCGCAAATTTTTACGAACAACCAGCAAATTGCCTTGACTGCCAAACAACAGGCGGCGGCTATCTCACAGGTGGTCAGTGCGATGAATGCGATTAATACTCAAACGGCTGACAAAACGCGCCTGGGCGATGGCAATCTCGTACCACACAGTTGACCGAGCGATCGCCCTCGGGAGGGCTTTATTTACAGGCGCGATCGCGGGGCGCTTCGCCCTTGCTACCCATTGCTCCCCTCCCCCACACCACCAGAAGCAATTTTCGCCAATGTGCCGCCTTCACTTAACCTGCGATCGCTCTGTTGCCATTTCATCCCCTCAAATCCCCCCGCCCCATTCTCCTGTTTCCCCGAAGCGTTCTTGTTTCTATCCCCCCAATTTGACAAATCCGACAGGGTTGTGTTCTGGCGAATTCTCTCCGTTTCGTTTCCGCAACTGTTGCTATTCTCAAATCCCGTTAATTATCCAGTTTTTTATAGCGGCGCGATCGCTCTTTTAATTTTTATAAATTTTTGGGCAATTCTCTACCCATAGGGGGATGATTCTCTCATTCGATTCCACTTCCTGACTTACCCCTTGTTATCCCAGACACAAAACCTCTCCCTTAGAGTAGTCGCTCGATTCCAAACATTCTAGTCCCAATTTAACATTTCTTTTCAACATCTCTTAAAAACCTATGCTATGATGACCAACAGTTGTTGGCGATTCCAGTCAATCCGAGTCATTCCCTCCCCGAAGACTTCATTGCCAAACTTACCCCGGAGGGAATCGAATTGAAAGGAACGTCAGTGCGTGTGAGGTAAATCATGGCCGTAAACTTATTTAATCCCAGCTTTTATAAAGCAGTCAATCAAGACTTGCAAAACCTAACAGACCAGCAAGCTTTTCAACACTTTATCAACTTTGGGGTCAACGAAAATCGCCTGTTTTCCCCAATTGTCGATTTAGATTGGTATCGACAAGCCAACCCCGGCTTAGCCCAAGCCGGTTTAACCAGCAACAGACAACTGTTCGAGCATCTATCCAATTTTGGTGTGGCAGAAGGACGGCAATTTTCGTTTAATTTCAATCCGACCTTTTATCGCAATTCCAATGCTGATTTAGCCGCTGCTGGCTTGAATAACGAGCAATTATTCGAGCATTTTCGTAACTTTGGCATCAATGAAGGACGCCCTGCCGCTGTAACTTTCTCCCCCAATTTTTATTTGGCCACCAACCAGGACTTGCAGCAAGCAGGCTTTAATTTTGAAGATGGGCTGGAACACTTTCGCTTGAGTGGTCTAGCCGAGGGACGAGCCTCTTCGCCGAACTTTAATGCCCGATTTTATCTGTCATCAAACCCAGATTTAGAACAAGCCTTTGGGTTTGATTTTCGCGAGGCGTTCGAGCATTTTTTACTGCTGGGCAACCAAGAAGGAAGAATTGCCTCTCCCGGAGGACCAATCCCGCCGCCGATTCTCCCGCCACAGCCACCCGCCACAGAGGATCCGGGCAACACTCCTGCCACGGCTTTTGACCTGGGAACCATCAGCGACACTCGTACCTTAAATGAGGCGATCGGCAATGCCGACGTGACGGATTACTACCGCTTTAACTTGAACATTCCGACCAATTTAAGCGTGGTACTCAATGGGTTAACCCAAGATGCAGACCTAGAAGTCTTTTTCGACAGCAATAGCAATGGCGTATTAGAATCCACCGAGAGAATTGGTATTTCCGAAGAAGAGGGAACCCTGCAAGATGAAGTGACTGGGTTTTTCACCCAAGGAAACTATTTCGTTCAGGTTTTTCAGGGAGTTCCCGGTGCAGAAACCGCCTACAATTTAAACCTGATTAGTTCGCCGGCGACGGGAGACTTAGGGGGAAATACCCCGGGGGATGCCCTGATTTTGGGCAATTTAACCGGCAACCGAACCATCGATGAATCTGTAGGCGATTCCGACCCGCAGGATTATTTCAGTTTTGTGCTGGATAATACCCGCAACGTTAACTTGCTGCTGACGAATCTCAGCGATGATGCCGAGTTGTTCTTGTATGAGG
Organism: Phormidium sp. CCY1219; assembly: GCF_055795085.1. Classification (NCBI taxonomy): domain Bacteria; kingdom Bacillati; phylum Cyanobacteriota; class Cyanophyceae; order Oscillatoriales; family Oscillatoriaceae; genus Phormidium; species Phormidium sp. CCY1219. The sequence goes on from NZ_JAYFEQ010000826.1 coordinate 13,346, forward strand.
ATATGAATAACAATGGGGCGATCGAGGATGGGGAACTGGTTACTCAGTCGGTGGAAAGCGGCACTACACCGGAGTTAATCAGTCGCAGTTTGGATGCCGGGTCTTACTTCGTCTTGGTCGATCGCGCCTTTGCCGGGGTAAATGCCAATTATACCTTATCTCTATCTGCCTAAGAGCAAATTTACTGCGGCGAGAATCCGCCGCGCACCCGGATCCGGGCCTGCTCCCGCTTCTCCATGTTGCCATCCTCCCGTGCTTTTGCCCGATCGCGGGGGGTCATTTGTCCTTGGTGATTGGTCATGGGTTATTTGTCCTTGGGTCTAATCCGGAGGAGATTTTTCATCTCTATATGTCGGCAAATCTCGTCAAATGCGATACCATCTCCATTAACTCAAGTGTTTGTGAGGTAAACTCTAATGGCAGTACGGTTATTTGACCCTAACTTCTATCGCAGAAACAATCCAGACGTGGGCGGGTTAAACGATACGGAAGCGTTACAACACTTTCTCAATGTGGGAGTGTCAGAAAATCGCCCTTTTTCCCCGATCGCCGACCTCGAGGTATATCGCCAAAGCAATCCCGACTTAATCCAAGCCGGTTTGACCACCAACCGACAGTTATTCGATCATCTGGAAAATATGGGTGTTGCGGAAGGACGGCAGTTTTCCACTCGCTTCGACCCTTCCTTTTATCAACAGAGCTATCCCGATTTGCGCGAAGCGGGTATCGACACCAATGAGGAACTCTTCGAACATTTCCAAGCTTTTGGACTGAATGAAGGACGTCTGGGGGCACCGTCAAATGCCGAATTCGGGTCATCCCCGACGCCGCCGCCCCCTTCCCCTTCCTCCCCTGCGCCGCCGGCCCCGATTCCGTCCTCGCCGGTGGCTCCCAATCCCTCCACGGCTACATCGGTTCCCGTGCCACCGTTGCCCCCCACCCCCAGCACTCCAGCACAACCGCCCGGATCGCTTCCCGAGGCTCCCACTCTGGAGGATCCGGTGTCCTTTTCTGAGATCGCCACGGATACCGGGGATAGTCTGAATGCAGATCTCGGTGGGGGCTTGAATAATTTTAATCTGACCTTTAATGATGTGGTGGGAGGCAGCAACGATCCGAGCGATTACTACCGATTTAACTTGAGCGGTAACGGGAGTTTTAATGTCTCTTTATATGGCAGTGGAGTGGGATTGGAAGTTTATCGCGATGGAAACGAAGATGCTACTCTCCAACCGGAAGAAGTGTTTTTGGCGGGTGCGAATGGATTAATGGGGTCGAGTGGTTTTGGGGGGCCTAGCACCTCATTTGGTGGCTCGGCGATCGCCGGCTCTTATTACCTGCGCGTTTTTGCGGAAAATCCCAACACCGATTATCAGCTAACCCTCTCCGCTTACTCCAATTTTGTTTCCCCACCCCCGCCTGTGGTTTAACGGAGAGCTCGGGGGAAAAGAACCGTCCTGTAAAGTTTTGTAAATAAATGCGATCGCCGTTACAATTTGGCTTCTCAGTGCTTGCACTTCACCGATGCATCAGTTGGATTTGCGATCGCCAATTTCCGTTGCGGGGCTAGTCTTGCTTTTCATCTAGCCCCACTCCATCAATCCCTGGAACTCTTGTAAACTCCAGCACAATCCATCGGCAAAACTCTGACTTTTTCCGCGCCTTTCCCATGCAATCGCTCTACCTTCCATTCCGGCGATCTGGCGAGAAGAATCCAAAAGAACCACCAGTGGCCATCTCTACCCCAGATTGCAGTTTTCCTGAAAAATTGCCGCCCAATTTACCGAGAATCGGCGTAAAGCCCCCGGATTTATCCGTGGGGATATAAGCCGAGCGACTGACCCCCGGTCCCCCGC
>NZ_JAYFEQ010000827.1:0-12120 GCF_055795085.1 Phormidium sp. CCY1219
GGAGAACTCCTCCCTACGCATAAATGACGAGGGTTTCCGTTCTCCCCCTTACCAACCCTAATTTCTGATGATGGAAAATCTAGCCTATTTACACTTGGTAGCTGCCTGGGAATCATCGAACCCGATTTCCCCCAACCCAATGGCAAAAAACCGCAACTCCGTTCTCTCACTTTTAACCAATAAATCCCGGATTAAAAGTGGGGCAGTATTGCTCTCGATCGCTCTCACCCTCGGAATTTTTCACGTGAGTTGCAGCTCGTTAGCCGCCTTAAAACTGGGAGATACCGGAGAAAAAGTGGCGGAGATTCAAAACCAACTGATTCGCCAAGGGTTCTATGAGGGGGAAATCAGCGGATACTTTGATAAAAAAACGCAAAAAGCCGTCAAACAATTTCAGTCAGAACAAAACATTGCCGTAGATGGAATCGTCGGCCCGGTGACCCTCAAACACCTGGAGCGATCGCAGGTGGGCTTTTTTGAATTCGGATTGGGATATCGCGGTGGTCGGGTGACGGTGTTGCAATACGATCTCAACCGATTAGGCTACTATAACGGCCAGATTACTGGCTACTTTGGCGTCTGGACCCAACAGGCCCTGCGGCAATTCCAGGAAGAATCGGGGTTAAACGTTACGGGCAAGGCGGATGTGAAGACGCAAATCGCCCTAGAAAAGGCGATCGTCAAGCAACCCGTTCCCCTAAACGAAGACGCCCTGATGGTGGAAAAACCCACCGATGAGGAACAAATCGCCGCCACAGAACTCGAGGAAACAGAACAAACGGCGATCGCCCCCAACATGGGGAATCTCTCGCGCGGGGACAAGGGTCAGCAGGTTCTCGAACTACAATATCAACTCAACAGTTTGGGCTATTTTGACGGCCCGTTTACCGGCTATTTTGGCCCGTTAACCGAAAACGCGGTAAAACGCTTGCAACGCGATCGCGGTCTTCGCATTGATGGGATTGCGGGACGATACACCCAAGGAGTCCTCCTCGCCACCCAACCCTAATCCGATGCGAAACATCCCTCAAATTCCACCCCGAAATTGCATGAATCAACTGTTACATCAGGTGGGTGGGGCACTCAGCCATCGCGCATCCCCATCCGCCCGCAACCTTAAAATCCCACCGGGCGATCGCGCCAGCGATCGCCACCCCGGAACCTCCCAGGGTTTTTCACCTCCCTCGGCGTAACACTCAATTCTCAGTCAAAACGCGATCGAATCATCACCATTCGATCCACTTGCGCTTTTCCCCCAATCCAGCCTCAACCTCCCCTTTCTTTATCGCAATTTGACTCCTCAATCAACGCCCAGGGCGCAACCTTTGGGAACCGTCTCACTTCGCTTTGCGAATTCCTCACCGACTTGATGTTCTCAACACATCGAGCAGTTCTTCTTTGCTCATCCCCGGGCGAACTTCTGGCCGATATAACAGGGAAATCACCGCTTTATCCAGTTCCGAATATTCCGTGACATCGGTCCATCCTTGAAAGAAAATGCTATCGGAAAAGCGGTATGAATCTCTCATTAACCCTAGGGATTGCGTCAGTTCTTCACGAATGATATGAGCGCGTTCCCGTTGGTTGATTTCGGTGGTAGAAATCAAAATTCTCGCCTGAGAAATCTCGTAATTCTTCCACCAGGTCCAGAAAAAGCCGTAACTCACTGGGACATAGTTCGGCTCATATTGATGAAATTCCGACTCGGGAACGAAATAGATATCTACATTCGGATTGGTAGAATCGAAGCGCCAATCGATATTGGTGAGAGCGTTAAGTTCCTGCATGACCGTGCGTAAGATGCGGCGGTCTTCTGGTGTGGGAGACCCATGAACTTTAATCCGCAGGGGTTCGACCCACTTTTTAATCTGAGGGTCGTTATTGCCAAATTCCGACCCCAACGCCACTTCGAGAAAATAATCGATCGCTACCGAGGGGTCTGTGCGATAGAGAGTTTGAGCGTGGAGTGTGGCGGGTCTGGGCAAAATGGGCAATACCACCGAGAGGGGTAAAGCGGTGGTGGCGATCGCGGCGAGGGTAACTAGCTTGCTGTGCATTTTCCGATTCCGATAAATTTTGCCAGTGACATTTCAGCGCCCCCTATTCTCGATCGGGAAATTGCCGATCGCGCACTTGGGCGGCATACTGTTGCACCGCGTCGAGAATAACGGACTGCAACGATGCATATACTTTAGCAAATGGCGGCTGGCGATCGCTTAATCCTAACAAATCGTGGGTGACCAGAATTTGCCCATCGCAATCCGGGCCGGCACCGATTCCAATGGTGGGAATGGCAAGCTGTTGGGTAATGTGACGGGCTAATTCAGCCGGAATATGTTCCAAGACGATCGCAAATGCCCCCGCCTCCTGCACGGCGATCGCTTCTTTCAAAATGCGATCGCCCTGTTCTGGTGACTTTCCCTGCTTGCGGTACCCAAGCTGATGCACCGACTGGGGCGTTAATCCCAGATGACCGAGAACCGGAATTCCCGCCAACACCAACCGATTCACCGTTTCTGCCATTGCGGGATACCCGCCTTCCAACTTCACCGCCCGCGCCCCGGTTTCTTTCAGGATCCGTCCGGCGGAGTGGATGGCTTGTTGCGGACTTTCTTGATAGGTTAAAAACGGCAAATCCACCACCATCAAGGCGTTTTTGATTCCCCGTCCCACCGCCTTGGCATGGTGGAGCATTTCTTCCAACGTCAGGGGCAAGGTGGTCTCGTATCCGAGGACCACCATTGCCAGGGAATCTCCCACTAAAATTAAATCGACCCCGGCGCGATCGAGCAGTTTGGCCGAGGCATAATCCCAGGCTGTCAGCGCCACGATCGCCCGCTTTTGCCGTTTCCATTCTATGGAGTTTTGGGGAGTGATGGCCATAGTTCGATCCGATTCAGCTTGGGCGCAGTGGTGGGCGATCGCAAATGACATTTTAAATTACCACAACTGCCCGGGTTTGTCAACCTTTTTGTCCGAAAAAATTCCGCCTACACCGTCAGCGCCCGCCAAAGCCAGTGACCCTCCCTCGGGATAGAACCGAGCAGACCCTGGCGGATATTATTCGGCGCGATCCGAAACAGATTGAGCATTGCCACTATCAGTTCCGGTGTAGACAGACTATCCGTGAGAAACCCGGACCATTGGGGAAGAGATAATCGAAAAAAGCTGGCAAAAAAACTTTGCAGGTCGGCTTCGGAAAACTGCATCAAATTTTCCAACCCAAACTGATAGAAATAATATTTCCGCAGTCGTTCCGAGGGCCAGAGGGCATCCCAAGCCTCACCTGCGGTAGTCATGGGTGCGGGTTCCCCCGTCGCCAGCGCCCGGGCGATCGCCTGCGCCACTGCCGGCGCGCGGCGCAGAGTTGCCCCTACCAAATAGCCAGAGGCGGGATGAACCATGCTAGCGGCGGCTCCAAATGGCACCACCGGGCGATCGAGGATCGGCAGGGGCAAATTCATCGGAAACAAACAGCGTTCGATATAATGTATATTTCTCACTTTTGCGCCGCGCGAGGACAACCGTCGCTCCAATCGATTTTTTAGCACGTCAAAGCCGATCGGGGGACAATGAGCCAAAGAGGTTTCTTCTACAAAGTAAACATCCTCGCCTAAATCCATTGCATAGAGAAACGTCGGCGGTTCCGCGCGCTCTGCTGGAGAGAGATGATCGCTGCGGTAATCCATAAGTACCAATTGCTTTGGTTTGACGGGCGGCTGAGAGAACTTGCCGACAATGCCATAGGCGGCTTGATAGGCAATTTTATCGGAGGCCGGTCTGTGCGTAAACGGCGATCGATGTCCGGTGGCATCAATGACGATTCTCGCGGATAAATCGGCTCCCTGCTCGGTGGTGACGCATGAATGGGTAGGGAAATGCTCGATTTTGGCCACCTTATCTTTGTGCCAGACCATCTGGCCGCGATCGCATTGTGCCAGTAAATGAGCCTGCAGCTTGCGATTATCCAAAAAACCATAGTCGCGACCGAGTTGGATTTCGCGATGTCCGGGATAGCACACGCAATCGCTCCATCGGTGGGCGAGCAAGTCCGTCAGACCGAGCGCTTCGAGTTCGTCGCACCAGATGCCATAGGTGTTTGGCAGCACAGCGTCGGGATCCGTGGGGGTAACGCCCACGACTTCCAATCCTTGATTACAAAGTGAGGCGGAGATCGACAATCCCGCCGGTCCCGAACCCATCACCAAAGCATCGAACATTTAACCCTTTCCTCCTTTTGGATATAACAACGACCGTTTGTCTCCTTTGCCAGTTGACCGCTCGGTTGGGTCTCAATTGTCATTCAAAATCATATCGCTGTTGTGCCATTTTTCCAAAAAGCCCGGTGGGCAAATCATGGGGGTTTGGAGGAGTGGGTTCAGTAGGCATTAGCAACTTGCTTTTTTGAGTCGAGAGTGACGGGCTGTCCGCCGAATGAGAACCCGAAGCGGTCCAGTCTGCTTTAGCGCCATCCCAACAATTTCAGCACTGGCACTAGCAGGTAGTAACTGACGCCGAGGAAAAAACTGCCGACAATGCCCAAAGCGCTAAAAAAGGCAATGCTCTCCCAAAATTCCAGCCAACCGGCATTGGTGGCGTCGGAGAGCAAGTGCAACAGGGCGGGAGGAGAAACAGTATAAAGCAAGCGGGCCACCAGGAAGGCGCTGCCGATCGCGCTGATGCTGGCGTGGAAGAGGTGCGGTTTGGGCAATCCCACGCCCAGGGCAATCGAGGCGATCGCAATTGCCGAAAATCCCACTAAATCCGGGGCGGCGAGGGGTTGAGACTCCAGGGCGGCGTGCAACACCAACCAGCCGCACCCATAGCCCACAGTGCCCATCAATCCCGCCGTCACAAATCGCCGCCGCTGACCGAAACTGCCGGCTTCGGTCAATCCGAGGGCGGTTCCCAATCCCGCCATGCTAAATAAAATCAGCACCGGATCCAGGGGGAGGGGGATGGGGCCAAACCACTGGGTCAGCAATTGCGACAGGCGGGCGATCGCTTCGGTGCCCATCGGCGACCAGTAGGCGAGGGCAAAGCCGGTTCCCGCACCCACACTGGCTCCCAATCCTGCCAGCCACATGGCTAACACTGTATCAAAGCAAGCTTGCAGGCTCCAACTCAGCACGTTGAAGAAGGTTTGCAAAACACCAGCGATCGCCCGATAGAGGAACAAAATCACCGACACCAGGGCGATCGCAAAAGTGGTGGCCAGATCCCACCCCCGCTTTCCCAGGCGATCGGCCACATCCAACACCATCTCGAGCAGCCGAGTCAGGAGTCCGGGCACTCGGGTGCGGACAATGGTGGTTAAATTGGAGGCATTTACCAGACGCGCCTGAATTTTCGCCGCACTGGTGGGTCGTTTGTTTGGGTCGAGTTCGAGAGTCTCCTCGATCGCATTGGCAAACAGGGGGCTGACCGACGCATGCTGACGCCAACGACACCGCCCGGTTTTCGGATCGTCGAATTCCGTCGGCGATCGCCCGGTGAGTAAATGCACCAGGGTCCGCCCCAAGGCGTAAAAATCCGCCCCCGGTCCGACGAGGGCACCGGCCATCTGTTCTGGGGGACTGTATCCGGGGGAATACAATCGGGTGGAGGTTCCTTGCGGGCCGCGGAGTTGTTTGACTCCCCCAAAGTCGATCGCCACCAGTTGTCCGCCCACGCTTCCCGGGGGAATTCTTCCTTGATTTAACATTTTTAAGAAGGAGCCGGGGGAGAGGCTTTTGGCCAAAGATTGGTTGGGACTGCGGCGGATCATTAAATTGGCCGGTTTGATGTCTCGGTGAATGATTTGATGGCGGTGCAATTCGCCCAGGATGTCTGCAGCTTGGATCGCCCAGTCGAGGGCTAAGGCTTCCGGACAGCCTTGGGGAAAGCGATCGATGACGGCTTCTAGGGTTTCTCCTGCGATTTTTTCCATCACCAAGCAAGGTAAAACCCGGGGGTTGGGGTGACGTAGGTTAATTTGAAAGTAGCTATCCCGTTCTACCCGAGGGACCCCCGGATGGCGCAATCGGGCCAATACAGCGGCTTCTTGTTGGAACAGGGCGAGGGCTTTTGGGGCGGTTTCGATGAGGACTTTGAGGACTCGTTCGGTTTTGGTCTGTCGGTCGTAAATGATGTACGTGATGGCAAAGCCCCCCGTCCCCAGTTTTTTCAGGGGCAGGTAGCGGCGATTCAGCAGCAACGGTGCGCCACAACTGAGGCAAAATTTTTTGCCATCCGCTGCAGATAATGGAGAGGCACAGTCCGGGTTAATGCAGTGAAGGGATTGAGGCTGCATGGGTTTGGGCGATCGACGGATTCAAAACTGCCTTTGATTGTATCGCTCTAGCGACCTGCCACCCCGGAACCTTCCGCAACCCCAGGAAAGAAGGGGCTGCATATCATAAAACGGTCAAGTTTCAACGTAACAAAAAATTAAGATTTAATAAGAAATATAGCCAAAAATTATTAAAGAATAAAAGAACAATGATGTTTAACTTATTGCTTTCCTGATACTATTGTTATGCATGGCAAGCGCAGCCCGCTCATTCCGGTCTGCCCCCAAGGTGAAAGCCGTGGGGCCATGAGGGAGCCGCACTCTCGTTAGAGTCGAACCCCCTCACGGAACTCAAAAAAAGAGCTGCGCTGTAAAAATGTTCGATGATTCCTAGGAAGGGGGATTATGTCTTACAGTTCAACCCAGACTCAATCAAAATCCGGATATCAGGCCGGGGTAAAAGATTATAGACTGACTTACTACACGCCGGACTACACTCCCAAAGATACGGATATTCTGGCGGCTTTCCGCATGACTCCGCAACCGGGAGTCCCCCCAGAAGAAGCCGGTGCTGCGGTGGCGGCTGAGTCTTCCACCGGGACCTGGACCACAGTGTGGACTGACCTGCTCACCGACTTGGACCGCTACAAAGGCCGTTGCTACGACATCGAGCCGGTTTCTAACGAAGACAACCAATATATTTGCTACGTCGCTTATCCTCTGGATTTGTTTGAAGAAGGCTCCGTGACCAACATGCTGACCTCCATCGTGGGGAACGTGTTTGGTTTTAAAGCCTTGCGCGCACTGCGTCTGGAAGACTTGCGGATTCCAGTGGCTTATCTGAAGACCTTCCAAGGTCCGCCGCACGGAATTCAAGTCGAACGCGACAAGTTGAATAAGTACGGACGTCCCTTGCTCGGTTGTACGATTAAGCCGAAACTGGGTCTGTCGGCGAAGAACTACGGTCGCGCGGTGTATGAATGCTTGCGCGGCGGTTTGGACTTCACCAAAGACGACGAAAACATCAACTCGCAGCCCTTCCAACGGTGGCGCGATCGCTTCTTGTTCGTTGCTGACGCTATCCACAAAGCTCAGGCAGAAACCGGCGAAATCAAAGGCCACTACCTGAACTGCACCGCCCCCACCTGCGAAGAAATGATGAAGCGGGCTGAGTTCGCCAAAGAACTCGAAATGCCCATCGTTATGCATGACTTCTTGACCGCAGGCTTCACCGCTAACACCACGTTGGCGAAATGGTGCCGCGATAACGGAATGCTACTGCACATCCACCGCGCGATGCACGCCGTGATCGACCGTCAGAAAAATCACGGGATGCACTTCCGCGTGTTGGCCAAGTGCTTGCGGATGTCCGGTGGCGACCACATCCACACCGGTACCGTGGTGGGTAAACTCGAAGGCGAACGCGGCATCACGATGGGCTTCGTGGATCTGCTGCGCGAAAACTATGTGGAACAAGACAAGTCTCGCGGCATTTACTTCACCCAAGATTGGGCTTCTATGCCTGGGGTGATGGCTGTGGCATCCGGTGGGATCCACGTGTGGCACATGCCCGCTTTGGTGGAAATCTTCGGCGATGACTCCGTGCTGCAGTTCGGTGGCGGTACCTTGGGCCACCCCTGGGGTAACGCTCCCGGCGCAACCGCAAACCGCGTCGCCCTGGAAGCTTGCATCCAAGCCCGCAACGAAGGCCGCAACTTGGCCCGCGAAGGCAACGACGTCATCCGCGAAGCCGCTCGCTGGTCTCCAGAATTGGCCGCCGCTTGCGAACTGTGGAAGGAAATCACGTTCGAGTTCGAGGCGATGGATACCGTCTGATCTCGCGGGAGGTGTGAAGGGTAAAGGGAACAGTTTTGGTTCCTTTATCCTTCTTCCTTTCTCCGTCAGATTGGCGCTCTCCACCCGCGCCGTGTTTGGTTTCATTCAGTGGGTAGGGGCAGACAGTATCCTCAATTGCTGTTTGCCTCGGAAATCGGGGGTAAGGTGTTTGACTTAGTTAAGGTGGCCGCAAGGAGCCTTGACTATAACATTTTGGCAAAAGCAACTCCGATAGTAAAAATCCAAACCATATGGATGTAAAACAAATTGCTAAAGACACGGCGAAGGTGATGAGCAGCTACCTGACGTATCAGGCGATGCGAACGGTCTTGGCTCAGTTGAGCGAGACCAATCCTCCGGTGGCATACTGGCTGCAAAGCTTTTCATCAAAGGAGAAAATCCAAGATGGGGAAGCCTATTTGTCAGCGTTGCTTCAGGAAAATCCAGAGCTGGCGTTTCGGCTGATGACCGTGCGCCAAAGTCTGGCTGAGGAAGTGACGGAGTATTTGCCGGAGATGGTTCGCAGCGCGATCGCCGAAGGGAATATCAAACACCGCAAGGAGTATTTGGAGCGATCGATGACGAACACTACGGTGTCTGATTCGATGCCCGATACCGAACATTAAGCTCCTTGTCTACGGTGGGAAACTCAGCAGCGATCGCACCCGGGCTTACCCCCTTACGCGCTTTGGGCGCATATCATCACAAGTCCAGCAGAATAACGACAAAGAAGCAATGAAAACTCTACCTAAAGAGCGTCGGTACGAAACCCTTTCCTATCTGCCTTCCCTGACGGATGCCCAGATTTCTAAGCAGATCCAGTACATCCTCGACCAAGGCTTTATTCCGGCGATCGAGTTCAACGAACAGTCGGAACCGAGCGAATACTATTGGACCATGTGGAAGCTGCCTCTGTTCAGCGCCGCTAGCGTGCAAGAAGTGATGAACGAAGTGCAAGCTTGCCGTTCGGAATACCCCAACTGCTTCATCCGCGTGGTTGGTTTTGACAACGTGAAGCAGTGCCAAGTGCTTAGCTTCATCATCCACAAGCCGAACATGAGACGCTTCTAACTTTGTGAGTTAGATTTTGTATAAATCAAGGAGGGGCAACAATTGCGTTGCCCCTCCTTTTTCACTCGTTCCTAGCACATGCTGGGAACGCCCACCCCGACGCTACCCCTCCCCCAGTTCGGATACAACCTCATTTCCGATTTCAACTATGAATTTTCCAGGGTCTGGATTTGGGCAATTAACCAAGCGTAAAGCTGACCTCGCCCGGTTTCTCGACTGCGCTGTAATGCCTCTTCCAACAGGGTAAACGGTAAGGCGGGTAACACTTCAGACTGCGATATTTGCTTGCTTCCCCCATCCGCGATCGCAAATGCAATCAATTTCGCCTCGCGAACATTCACCACCCAATACTCTTTCACGTTTAACCCTTCGTAAAGCATTCGCTTCACCCCGATATCGTCGGATAGCGAGGTTTTGGCAATTTCGATCGCTAAATCCGGTGGCGGGTAACTCTCTAAATCCACAATGGTTGTATCGGGGGGAATCATTTCGGCCCGTTCGCCAATATAAAACCCTAAATCCGGTTGCGCCTCTCCGGTCCGGGATTTCCGAAAAGTACAGTTCGTCACACCCGTAAGGGGAATATTTTTCAGACCACTAAACAGAGCGATCGCCGCGCCAATCGAGAAGTTATCCGAGGAGTGGTCAAACCCTTGTGGTGTCATTTCAACTCTGATTTTTCCGCGATAATAATAAAATTTAGCGTTTTCGTAGGCGCGATCGCGAACTGCTTGCAGATATTCATCCCAACTTGCAGTTATCCATTCATCGGTTTTAAATTGGGTGGGTAAATTGCTCATCAATGACCTCCGCCAATCGAGAGGATTGGTTTTAATCTCAGGGTAAAATTTATTATAGCAAATGGCTGGCTTGGTGACTGGCAGTTTTGGCGTCTCGGGCTTTCCTCCGCGCCGCCAGAGGAATTCTGGTTTGAAAAGGGTGCAAATAAACCAACGGCACAAACATCGATCGCGCCTTTGCCATCACAGGCAAAAGGCGCGATATCACAATCGGAAATGGTTCGGGAAAACGAATCGGTTAAGCCCTCCACTCTAGAGGCTTTTCATCTCAAAATAGTCCGCCTACCGTCAAATTTTCGGTCGGGAGTAGGCCGATCGCGCACCCGAGACAGGCTAATTTAAAACAGGCTTTTCAGGATTGGCAATTCGCTTAGAGTTTAGGCGAATTCTGCGGTAGGGGACAAGCCACTGATTTTTCTCCCGCCCAATCAGTAAAGGTGTTTTCATCTTTGTAATGCCGAGGGGTTTGCAACAATAAGCGCCAAGCTTCTGTGGCATCTAATAAATTCAAACGCCCGGGATAGTGAAGTTCGAGTAATTCTCGCACAAGGGGATAATAGTCGGAGTTGATATGAGGAAAAATGTGATGCTCGGTGTGGTAAGAAAAATTCAGATGCAACCAATCGAATAGTTTCGGCACTCGGATTGATAAGCTATTTAGCATCGGATCGTTAATCGAACTCATGGCGGAAATCATGTGATTGGTATAAATGTAGAACATCGCACCGGCATAGCCTATGGCAATCGGCAAAAAGTAACTCAGCAGGAGTTTAATCGGGTGAAATTGCAGGTAGAATAAAACGGTGAGATGAATGGCGCAAACGCCCAGCAATTCCACAGCGATCGCCCGTCGCTCTTTCCGACTCACCGTAAATGCAGCCGGTACGTAATCCACGGCTTTATTATTAAAAAACAGCACAGAGGTGATGTTTCGGAAATTATGCACTCCCCAAGCACTAGTCATTCCAATAGCTAACCAAAATGGATGAACCTCAGCCGAGGGCACAAATAAGTTTTGAATCCATTTCCCCCAGGTTTTCGGCTGATTTTCTAAGTAATTGCGATCGGGGTCGTTCATGGAATTGGTTTTATTGTGATGCTCTCGGTTATGTACCGCTTTCCACATCGTTGGAGTCATCCACAATAGGCTTAATCCGAGAAAACTCATCACCGACACCACTCGCTTATTTCTGATGACACTCCCATGCATCAGGTTATGAGAGCTAAACAGAAGCACAATAATGCTATTGCCCATGACGAGTGCGATCGGTAAGTAAAGCCATAACAGGAATACATTCCACCGATCTAATGTGGAACCGATCGCCCAGCCCCCCATGACAATGAGCAAATTCATCCCTAAAATCGCTAACTTACTGGGATCGGGTTCAAATGCCTCCGATGGCAGCAGAGGACGCAATTTCTTTGCATACTCCGCTTGCGGAATCATTAACTGCTCCTCGGCGACGCTCTTCAATTTTTGTGCATTCATCTTGTTAATAACTCGATCCCTAAAAAACTAAACGTAATAGGGCGAGTATAGCTGAAATAATCCAACAAATCAAGGCGATCGCTATTTTTTGGCTACCCTACAAAATATTTCCGTTTTTTTTGGCTTTTTCTGATAAAATGATGCTTTTTTCCCACGGAATCTCTCATCAGCTTAAAAACCAACCCTAAACGACAAGTGCGAGTCTCCCAACAGTATGCCGTTCGGAGTCGGCGATCGCGCTTCACGACCCGATGACGGTTTCCCCTTTAACTCATGGGTTCGGAATTAGGGTACCCGCTCAAATTAGCTTCCCCATCAAGACGAGATGAATCGCCTCTACAGGATGCAAGATTTGCTTGCTATCTTATTTCAACCCTATATGAATTGGAAAGGGTCTGAATTTGGGCAATGAATACCATTGTAATTGGGGAGTGCAACAGATAATCAAAAAGAATCTCCGCGCCATTCAAAAGCGGATCCCCCCAACCCACCTTTTTAAGGGGGGCTTAGCCGTTTCCCCCGCGATCTAAACATTTATTCCTCTGCCCTCCCGTGAGGTAAAAATTCTTCCTTTGTCCCCCCCTTTCCAAGGGGGGTAAGGGGGGGATACGAGGTAAAAATTCTTCCTTTGTCCCCCCCCTTTCCAAGGGGGG
>NZ_JAYFEQ010000828.1:0-279 GCF_055795085.1 Phormidium sp. CCY1219
GGGGGAACGGTGGGAATATCCGATGACGGGTGACTTTGTACCATATTACCTGCCCGGTTTGAGACAACTTTTGTTCTTATTTTAGCAGTTTTCAGGTGGGCGGTGCCCACCCTACTGTTATTATAATTCGTCGGGATTAATGCCGAGTTCTTGTAGTTTTTGTCGCAGGAGAGCACTGCGTTGTCGTTCGGCTTCTGCTTCGGCGATCGCACTATTAGCGCGATCGCGCTCGGCTTCAACTTCAGATAAAGCTTGCGCTTCGGCTTCCTCCGGCGTCAA
>NZ_JAYFEQ010000829.1:0-8313 GCF_055795085.1 Phormidium sp. CCY1219
TTTTAATCCCCGCCGGATCCTCGGGTCTACAACAAAAGCTTGTTGAGAATGGTGCCAGCAACACCCCACGGGGGATAGAAACTCGCTGACAGAGAAAATCTCTCCTAACCCTTTCCTGGAGCGGGTTTCAAAAAAATTGTCCCCCAACTCGTTGACACAGAATTCCCCCACGGGGGTTATGGGGGATGGAAACTGGCTGCGGGGGGAAACTGGGTAAAATCCTCGCCCCGTGAGCTTTTGCCAAAATTCTCGCTTCCCTGCTTTTACGGGAAATTTGCCTGGGGGATAGAAACTCGTTATGGGCAAATCGTATTGCCCAAGGGTTTCCGTCCCCTTGCGGGGAGTTGAGTGGCGATCGCAGTTACGGTTCTCTGGAATAAGAGTATTCGGTTAACCGAACCTCGTCTGTCCCCTTGCCGGGAATTGAGTGGAAATGACCTTCAGATGTTGGCTCAATTTTCCCGACTTAGGGTATTGAGCCTGAAGTTTCCGTCCCCTTGCGGGGAATTGGTAGGAAATGACGAATCTCTGGGCTCGGGTGTTCGGAATGGAGACTCCTTTACAGGTTTCCGTCCCCTTGCGGGGAATTGGTAGGAAATGACGCGGAGGCTCGGGCCATCGGGGTGATTTACCCCGCCCTTCAGTTTCCGTCCCCTTGCGGGGAATTGGTAGGAAATGACGAAGCGCAGGATACTGATAATTTGCAACTAAAGATTTTAGAGGTTTCCGTCCCCTTGCGGGGAATTGGTAGGAAATGACATTAAGCGATGGAGATAGCTATGGTTTTATTATCTTTCTAGGTTTCCGTCCCCTTGCGGGGAATTGGTAGGAAATGACCTCCGTTCGTTAAAAGTGGTTCCAAGCACTACATTCTCGGCGGTTTCCGTCCCCTTGCGGGGAATTGGTAGGAAATGACTTGAAGGTGTTACCTGCACCTGCGGGCAGCCTAAGTGTGTTTCCGTCCCCTTGCGGGGAATTGGTAGGAAATGACTGACCACTCCGTTATTCCGTTAAAAGATGGTCGATGGCTGGTGTTTCCGTCCCCTTGCGGGGAATTGGTAGGAAATGACCTAAAAAAGGGGTATATTACATCGTTTCTAGCCTAGTGTTTCCGTCCCCTTGCGGGGAATTGGTAGGAAATGACTTGGGATAAGATTGAAGGACTTACTGAAGCACAAGAAGTTTCCGTCCCCTTGCGGGGAATTGGTAGGAAATGACCGGGGAGTCCCCCTAAAGTAAGACACTCCTCCCCTAAGTTTCCGTCCCCTTGCGGGGAATTGGTAGGAAATGACGACCACTGGGGAGGAGGAATATGGCTCTAAGTTATCTAGTTTCCGTCCCCTTGCGGGGAATTGGTAGGAAATGACCCTACCCTTATGAAAGCACTGATATGCCGAATTGTCAAGGTGCATTTTCGCCAGAGCACGGAGGATGAAGTTAACAAAACTTAACCCGCCGCCAGGGCAGGAACGAATCAACTCAAATTCATCCATAAACCAAAATTATCCCATACCTGCCGAAAAAAAAGCGGTAAAATTCCCGCTTCAGCTCACTCTGGCTGCAAATTCCTCTTTTTAGCTTTTTCTAACGGCTGCCGTCGCAGTGGGCGAACCTGTTACATTTCGTTACAATCCGCCAAACCCGCAGCCAGCGGTCATTTCCGCTGTGGGCATCTCCCGAAGAGCCAGAGAAGCGCTCAAAAAATCAAATAATCCGGCGGTTCGCACAGAGGAGGAGACCCATAGATTTTCGCCTGCTTCTTCGCCGTCTGATTCAGGGGATAGGCGCGCAGACTGTCCTGAGACAGGTCAAGTACCTTTAACCAGCGGTTCTCCATCAAAAAACCGAGGGTTTCCTCCTCTAGAGGACACTCGAACACCGAATATTGCACCCGCTGACAGCGCTGTTCCATCAACTTTGCCAACTTATTGCGGCGCTTATTATCGCGCAGGTCATAGCAAACCAACCAAAAATCCGTCATTTTAATCCAAATGCCTCATAATCCAACGAAGACTCCACCAAACAGCGACCCAACCATCGCCCTTGTTCGAGCAGAATTTGGCTCAAGGTCAAGCGACGATTTTGCGGGGGATAGCGCATTTGAGTGCGAAATTGCCGTTCTAATTGCCCCAAATAGAGTTTTTTCCCCATTTTCCCCAACCAGACTCCTTCACCATCCGGGGAGGGTTCGAAATCCAAAGGGTCGAGGATGTCTGACTGGACGATCGCGATCGCAGCACGGTTCACAATCACCGGGCGAAACTCCTCCATCAAATCCAACACCAGATTCGGGCGATAGGGTTCCACTGCATGAAAAAACCCCAAATACGGATCCAAACCCGCTTGAATGCAGGCGGCGAATACCCGCGCCAGGAGCACCCCATACCCCCAACTGAGCAAAGCATTCACCGGGTCGCGAGGGGGACGCCGATTCCGCCCGGTAAAGTTCCACTGCGCCGGAAACCAGTGGCGCAACCCTTGGTAGTAGGTGCGGGCGCAAATCCCTTCAATCCCCATCAGTTCATCGCGGTTGAGGGGGGTTTCCGTCTGGTTTAAGCGCAAGGAATAGGACGCCATCAGGTCGATCGCCTCGCTGAGTTGGGAGATTTTCCCCTTAGTAACGCGGTTGCGCTGTTGCAACACTTGGCGCTGATTGCGGATTTTGCCCGCCACCAATTTCTGCGCCAGGGCCATCCCAAAGGTAGTGTTCACCGTGCGATACTGGGCCAGACGAATGGTGGGATTGGTTTGGAAATGACCCTGCAGGCGTCCGCGAAACCGCCCGTCACTTCGCAGGAAGATGGTTTCGATACCGCGATCGAGCAATTGGGCGATCGCGCCATCGGTAAGCTGTACCCCGGGTAGGACCACCACCAACTCGATTTCCGCCACCCGACAGGAACTCGATTCTCCGTTGCGTTGTACGATAAGGTTTTGATTGCGATAGCGCACCACGGTTTGCGGTTCGGTTAAATATAAAGCGGTCATGGTTTTGTTCTGGGAAAGGCTTTTCTAGTTAACCACCTGTATGGAAAGCCCTTCTTCTATTGCGATTGGCACCTCACACCTGCGAGTCGGCGGTTAGGGTTTCCCCAAACAATTCGCGATCGCCGCCTAAAAACAAGCGCCATACCGCCACCACCACCCCATGTATCGCCACCGGGCACCATATCGACCCGGTTCCCCAATAGGCGATCGTGCAGGCACATCCCAACAATCCCGCCAACCCCAAAAACACCGGATTGACCATCGTTTTCTGTTGCGCTTTGGCAAAGGTAAACCCTTCTAACGGATGATAAAGCACAAACAACAGCACTCCCACAATCCCCCAACTCCACAAGGTGACATCGGAAACCGTTTCCGTGGGATGCGGAAGCAGTATAACCCGAAAGGTCAATTCCTCGGTCAGTCCGGGAATGACCAGCGCGCTTCCCATCACCCGGAGAATTTTTCTCCCGGATTTTTGCACATCCACTTGCAGAAAATCCCAGTAAAACCCGATCGCCAATGCCAGCACAGTATAACTCCCTAAAACCCCGGCAGCGAACAGCCATCCTTCCCCATCGGGAAGGGTGAAAAAGGCGGTGAGTATTCGGCGATGGATGGTATTTATCATTTCCATAGTTATATCCTCTGCTGGCGGTAAATTTATATGATATCATGGTTGGTTTCCCGGGCGGGGAAACGCGGGCGATTGAAATCGCCTGTACCATTGCTATTGTGTAAGCAAGGGAGCCTGTTAGGCACATTTATTGGAGGCGGAGGGGTGAGACGTTCCCAGGCGATCGCCAACGAGTGAGGCGAGTCAAGCTCGCAAATTAATCGCACATTTCAACCGCGCGATGGAGGCAATGTTTGTGGATTAAATTCCCCAACCAGCCCGCGTAGGAGTAGCTCGGTTCGTTTGCCACTCCGTTTTAGGGTGCGGCTCATTCCCCCGCGATATTATATCTCAAAATCTCACATACGCGCCTGATGGAACACTTGTGCTGCCGCGCGATGGAGTAGGGAATGACGATATACTAACCCAGGCATATCATCTGCATAACCGCCGCCAATGACGCAGGCGACGGGATAGCCGGCGGCGACACAGGTGCTTAGCACTTGCATGTCCCGGCGAAAAACCCCGGTATCGGTTAAGCTGAGTTTGCCCAAGCGATCGCCCCCATGCACGTCTACTCCGGCATCGTACATCACCAAATCTGGCTGAAACTGGGACAGCAAATCGGGCAAGTATTTTGCCACGGTTTGCAAGTATTCATCATCCTCCATCCCCACTGGTAAGGGCACATCTAAATCGCTGGTTTGCTTTCGCGCCGGAAAGTTCACCTCGCAGTGCATGGAAAAGGTAAACACTGTGGGGTCATCTTGGAAAATCAACGCGGTTCCATCGCCCTGATGCACGTCTAGGTCTACAATCAGTACCTTGCGGACTAATCCCAACTGTTGCAACACCCGAGGTGCGATCGCTAAATCGTTGAAAATGCAAAATCCCGACCCAAAGGTAGGAAACGCATGATGAGTTCCCCCTGCTGTATTGCACGCCAACCCGCACTCGAGGGCTAACTTCGCCGTC
Source organism: Phormidium sp. CCY1219 (assembly GCF_055795085.1). Taxonomy (NCBI): domain Bacteria; kingdom Bacillati; phylum Cyanobacteriota; class Cyanophyceae; order Oscillatoriales; family Oscillatoriaceae; genus Phormidium; species Phormidium sp. CCY1219. The sequence goes on from NZ_JAYFEQ010000829.1 coordinate 4,577, forward strand.
AGGACCGCGCCCCCCACCGCCATGCAAGTGCGATTTGCAAGTTCTGGGGACCAGGGTAAGCCAATCCGCCGCTGTGCCTTGGGTTCCAGGGTTCCTTCACAATACGCTTGCACGTAATCTGGCACATGCACCAATTCTATCCACTCTCGCGGCGGGAGGGTGGGGGTGTGAAATTGCCAGCGATGGGCCACATTATCCGCCACCAGCAACTCGTAAAGCAACCCAAATTTCTGCATCGGAAAGCGATGATTCTCGGGTAACGGCGCAACGTAGTCGGGATGATAAACAATTGGCAAATCCATTTTTCCGGTTGGGGTTGAGATTTTTTGCAGTTAGAGGTTGGAGAATGTCGCCACTCTCGCGTTTAGACTCTAAAATAAGAACAATGACTAAGGAGAGTTTATCATGCAATCGATTACTTGGCACTACGGAAGCAACAATCCGGAAAATCCGGACCATTTCGATACCATTCGCCGATGGTGGAGTAACCTCAATGGGAAGGAAGTCACTTGGCGACAGCGGATTATTCCCGCCAGTGGCGAGGTGACGGACCTGGATTGGGAACCGCAGCGCTTTGACGAACAATTCGTTATCAGCAATCCGGAAGTGCGCGGAATCACCCTCTATTGGCGAAAACCGGGCACTCCGGACCCGCGCAATACCACGGTAAGCAAACTGGAACTCGATCGCCTGCGTCAGGAATTATATATTTATCCCCAGTCTCAACCCACCTTGGTGATTCGGGTGGGAGTGGCGGCGATTCAATATAAAACCGTGAAGTTAAAAGAGGCGGAAATTGTCTTTGAGGGCAATACGCTGATTTTGCGCGATCGCACCCAATTGTTAGAGGTGAAAACCCAGTTAACCTCGCAACAAATTGGCCAATTTAAAGAACAATTACCGGAATAATTGCCGCACTTTTCACGTTGTAGGGTGCGTGACGCGGGTTAACTAATATCGCCATTATCCCCCAAACAACATCCCGCGTCACGCACCCTCCCCAATTATCATTTATGTATGGCGGATTTTATTGCGGTGCGGAAACGGCAATTTGTCCTAACTGCTTTAAAATTTGCAGCACCGATCGCAGGTCATTATCCGGATTGAACAGAGAAAACAATCAAGAATTCGCATATTGCACCAATAGATACCGCGTTGCTTTCAAAAATAAAAATTCATATTCGCACTTATCCCAAAACTGGGCAATTCCCCATTCTCTCATCCCGAAGTTTCGCCGCTATCTCTTAACATATACGCCAGCGCTTGTGAATAATAGCGCGACTCACGGCAAAATCCCTGCGCTTGAATTCGATAATTAACAACCAAAGTCGATTTTTCTGTACCAACACATCAATCCTACCCTGAATGACTATACCTTCGTCTTCTATCTCCAGACTCACTCCCGCTTCGGTTTCAATCCGAAAGGGTAGGCGGTAAAATCCCCCCAAATCCAGCAACGGCAAAACCCCCACCATTTTAACCCTATTCTCCAGTCGGGGCACATCTTCCATCAGCGCCAAAAAATTATCCTTCACCCGGTCTAACATTTACTCTTCCGTGTCGCTCAAAGTGGGATGAGTTTCCCTCCATTCCGGGAAAAATTGCGCGTCTGGTGCGAATTGTAGCCCCAATCGCTCTTTCAGCATTCTCAATGTGATTCGATTGGCGGGAATTGTCCGAATTGTGGTATAATCCATTAGCAGACTGCGACTTTCTCTCTAGGAGAGAAGGAAGCTATACCCTCCCACTCCTCAAGCGAGGGGGTGACGGGGGTAAACTCCTTTGACCATTACATCAGAAATTCTCACTCCGCGTCACCCCTTTTCGCCGATCGCAGGGCGATCGCCCTAACCATGAAACTGAATGACCCCCCGAGTGCCGTTGGTTAACCACTCTGGTACTTCCCGGTTTAAGGTCTCAATTTGATGGGGATGCACTCCACAAGCAAGTTCCGATTTTAAGGTTCGCAAGGCGACAACCGGGGCGGGAAAATAACAGGCAATATCGGCAAATTTGGTGGTAAAATCCCAGTGACGGTCCCCGAGAATCCGCCGATAGTTCGCATCTCCTTTGACGAAAATTAAGCTCGATTCTGCTATATCTTGGCGCAAGGTATCGGGCATTTCCCAGAAAACTAATGGCGAAGTCCAAAAGAAATCCTCGCGCAGCAACAAGCGATCGCTCTCTAAATACCCTTGCAAGCGATCGCCTAATGCTTGCACCGCTTTTTCAGAATGATTCGCGATCGCTTTTACCGTTTCGCGCACATCTTTGCCCATCGCATCAGACACAAATATCGGATGTGGTTTCACATGCCAGTGAATTTCGCACTGAGGATGAGTGCTGAGCAAAAAGTCCGCCAAACACAAATCGCACACCAATTCAAATCCAGAATTATCCAGAATAAAATCCAGGCGATCGGGGGTTTTCTCCTCCAGAAATTCCGCCACCCGCCAGCTATCATCCCCCAGCAGATTCTCTTCCTTTTCCGCCACTTCGATAAATACGCGATCGCCCTCTTCCGTGGGCCACAAACTTAAATCTATCCGATTCCCCCACAAGGAAAAATACATCAGAGAAACCAACCCTTTTTTATCCCATTTCCCCTGCAGTTCGTTCAACTTGGCGCTCAACGGTTGAATCGAATGCATCGCATTCTCCAACCCCCGCCGTTTTTGCACCGCATAAGGGTCTACCCCATATCCTTCGCTTAGGGGTTGAAAATATCCCGTCGCTTCCAGCACTCGCCGATAAAAATATGCCTCGATAAAATACCAAGGAATTTCCAACCAATTTTGTCCCGCATACGGGGCGAGATATCTCTCCCATGCGGCCCAATCCGGTGCAGCACTATTCGCCAGCGATCGTACCGTTTTCTCTGGCAATTCTGCCGCCAATAGTTCTAAGTTTTCCACAATTCCGGGCGGAAACTCATTTTCGGCAACAATTCGCCCACACAAATCGGGCAATCGTTCCACTACAGTATAATAAGCAAAAGACCCTTTTTCCGCTCCTTTAATCGGGGGCGGAATGGGCGATCGGGGTTGGCGATAATCACTCATTGGATAACTTAGAAGAATGAACAAGTAAGCAAGAAAAAGCCCTGGCAATAAAAGCGATTGAAATATCGCCTGAGTAATCAAAGGCGGGCGATTAAAATCGCCCCGAGGCAAAACCCAAGTCCGCCTACGCGGACTAATTGTAATCAAAGCGATTGAAATCGCGCCTAATAAAAGCGGGCGATTGAAATCGCGCCTAGGCAATCCAAGTCCGCCTACACGGACTCATGGTTTTTATTATGATAGCTCCACCGATGAGATTACTCCAGTAAATCGGGTTGTTGGCGCACAATCATGTCGTAAAGTGACTGAAAGCTAAACCATCCCATATAGTGAGTACCAACCTGAGTATAGGTCAACTGGGCGATTTCCGGACGAATGAGGATCGGAGTGCCCGCCGCTTCCGCCATCAGTTGGGCTTGACAAGAGCGCTCCATTGTGATAAACCACCAGGCAGCTTCATCCACCGAATGACCCACGGTGAGCAATCCGTGATTGCGGAGGATAACCGCTTTGCGATCGCCGAGGGTCTGCGCCAGACGGTCCCCCTCATCGAGATCCAACACCACCCCGGTGTAGTCGTCAAACACCGCATGGTCTTCTTGATACTCCCTACGGATAAATCCGAGGGATTCTTAAAGAGTCCAAAGTCGGACTTTTAAAGGCGCTTTTCCCCAC
>NZ_JAYFEQ010000830.1:0-1015 GCF_055795085.1 Phormidium sp. CCY1219
GAAATAATCGGGGAAGATGACCCCATCGATGAGGAAGACCCCATTGATGATGAAATAATCGGGGAAGATGACCCCATTGATGAGGAAGACCCCATTGATGATGAACCGGAGACGGAGTTTGTATTTTTAACAGAACGGATCTGGAACGAAGGAGAAAACCGAGAGCATTTACTGAATGCTTTCTTGCAGTCGGAAGACGAACGTTTTGATGAAGCGATCGCGATATTGCAGTCTGTTGCTTTGAAAGAGAATCCAGATTTAACAGAATTGGCAGAGCAGTTGTCGGAACAAGTGCCCACTTTAACAGAGGCGCTGAACGACTCTGTAAATGAGACAGTGTTGCAAACACTGGAAGCGAATATCGTGGCCTTTTCTGCTGGGGAGGGTGCAGCAGATGAAACAGTTGCTGATGCCTTTACAGATGCGATCGCCCGTTATGGTGGTGCAGGGCGTGTGGGTAATCCAGTCAGTAGCATAGCCAGGGTTGGGGATGGCTACATCCAAGAATTTAACTTTGGCGGTGCGGGTGTCGGTGCTATCCTCTACGGCGATGGATCCGAGGAAGCGATATTCTTATCCGGTGAAGAGTGGCAAGAGTTTCAAGCGAATGGTGGGGTATTAACCCAGGGTTATCCTGCAGAACACCAGTTACCTGAAGCTGGCGACGGTGAAGGGGAAGTCATTGAGCTACCCACACTGTCCGATCCGGTGGTATCGGAGGATGGAACTGAGGCAGTCAATGGGGGACAAGGAGCGATCGCCCAACCCCAAGATATCCCAGAAATCGACTCCGATGACCCAGCAGAAGCGATCGCACAACCACTGTGGGGCACTAACTGGTATTATGACACCGCAGGTGACACCATGTCCTCAGCGCGGTATCTGAGTTTGGGACAAACCATCAACGAACGAGTCAGCAGCAGCGACTACTACGATTTCTATCGGTTTAACATTAGCGATCGCACCCGGGTGAACGTAGGGATTTCTGGCATGAGTGCCGATGCAGACCTGCGCT
>NZ_JAYFEQ010000831.1:0-7437 GCF_055795085.1 Phormidium sp. CCY1219
CTAGCAGTGATGTTTTGTCAAACTGTTGTCTGTGTAAGGGGGGAGAACTCCTCCCTACGCATAAATGACGAGGGTTTTCGTTCTCCCCCTTACCAACCCTAATTTCTGATGACCATTTTTCCTGTCCTGCCAGTAAAATTTACAAAAGTTTACAAAAAAGATAAATTCTGAGTGAAAGCGGTAGAGAGCGCCATACCCAAAGTCACCGCCACGTCAAGCCTTTGAGGATTATATGGGTGAATCTGAGAAGGGTGGGCTATTCAACGTTGCGCCCATGACAAGGGTGAATTGAAAACAGAGGTTTGAGAGGCGGATTTGGCAGGAGGTGACATCCAAGAGCTGTAACCTCAGAATAGAATGGAAAGGCTGCTGTATCCAAATGCCAAACCGATGACGAAATCCAAACCTTATTCGCCCCAGGGTTCGGGGTGGAAAACCCTGGGGATGTATGTCGGATTGAGCGCGATCGCCGTAATCATGCTGCTTCCCTTACTGTGGCTGATCGGCACCGCCTTCAAATCGCCGAGCGAAAATATCTTTCAATTTCCGCCGCAATTGATTCCTACCGAACCCACGGTGCAAAACTTTGTCAAAGTCTGGCAGACCAACCCCTTTGGGCGGTACCTGTTCAACAGTACCCTAGTGGCGGTGCTGACGGTGAGCTTAAACCTGCTGTTTTGCTCCCTCGCCGCATACCCCCTCGCCCGGTTAGAATTTCGCGGGAGGCAACTCATTTTCACCGCGATTATCGCCACGATTATGATTCCCTTTCAAATCGTGATGATTCCCCTGTATATTTTAACCGTGCAACTGGGATTGAAAAACACCTATTTAGGGATAATTTTCCCCGCCTTAGCCTCAGCTTTCGGTATTTTTCTGTTGCGACAAGCCTTTCAGGGAGTGCCGAAAGAATTGGAAGAAGCGGGGCGAATGGATGGCTGTTCGGAAGTGGGGATTTGGTGGCATGTGATGCTGCCCGCCGTGCGACCGGCATTAGTCACCTTGGCGATTTTTGTGTTTATCGGGTCTTGGAGCGATTTTCTGTGGCCCTTAATTGTAGTGGATCGACCGGAATATTACACCTTACCGTTGGGGGTAGCCAAACTGTCGGGGACATTTTCCTTAGATTGGCGGGCGATCGCGGCAGGTTCGGTTATCTCCATCGCCCCAGTGGTGCTGTTATTTTTACTCCTACAGCACTACATCGTCCCCACAGACACCGGCACCGGGGTAAAGGGATAAAAATTGCCAATTGCCAACTGACAATTTTTCTGTTATTTATTTGCGCTGGAGACTGAGCGCCCCTTTCGGATAGGCGATGCGCTTGTGATTGAACTGTTGCCAGACGCGCACGAAGATTTCGGCGATTTTGGGCATTTCTTCGCGAGTCAGACCGGAATCGACCAATTGATCGTCCTGCCACCGGGCTTTGAGGATTTTATTCACCATATTCAGGGCATCCTCGGGGGTTGCCTCCTTGAGGCTTCGCAAAGCGGCTTCACAAGAATCCGCCAGCATGACGATACCGGTTTCGCGGGATTGAGGAATCGGGCCGACATAGCGGAAATCGGACTCGCGGACTTCGCGCCCTTCGCTTTCGGCGCGTTGCTTGGCTTGGTGATAGAAATAGGCAATCAGCATGGTGCCCTGGTGTTCCGGGATAAAGGCTTGAATTGCCTTTGGCAGGCGGCATTTGCGCGCCATCACCAGTCCTTCGCTGACGTGTTTTTTGATAATTTCAGCACTAGTCCAGGGGTCGTCGATATCGTCGTGTTTGTTCGGACCGCCCATTTGGTTTTCGATAAAGCCCAAAGCATCGTGCATTTTCCCGATATCGTGGTAGAGGGTGCCGGTGCGAACCAGTTCCACATTACAGTGGAGTTCTTTAGCTGCCGCCTCGGCTAGTGTGGCGACAAATAGGGTATGCTGGAAAGTGCCGGGAGCTTCGGTAGCCAAGCGTTGCAGTAGCGGGCGGTTGGGGTTGGCGAGTTCTGCCAGACGGATGGGGGTAATCAAATCGAACAGATGTTCGAGATAGGGACTCAGCCCGATCGCGATAATGCACCAAGCCACGCCAGCGAGGGCCTGCAAGGCGGTAGCCCCGAGAATCGTGTACCAAATCGAGCCGGCGGTGGCACTGAGAATCAAGGTGGCGAGTAGGTAAACCACGCCTTGGGTGCCGCCCACCGCGCCGCCGACGAGGGCGAGTTCTTCGCGCGATCGCATTCTGCCGGCGAGGAAGCCCGCGAGGATGCCTCCCACGGCATTCGCTACCAAGTAGGTGCCCTCGATTTCCATGCCGATGGGTAGCAGGAAGCTCAACAGGGCGATCGCGGTACTGCCCAAAGCAGAGCCATAGAAACTGCCCACTAATAAACCCACTGCCGGTAGGCTAGTGTAAGGCACGCCCAAGGAAATCAGCAGGGGGACGCTCAGAGACAGCATCAACACCAAAGCGCGATCGCGCCGTCTTAATTTCGGGTGGGTGCGGCGTTCCACAAGCCAAAATATTCCCACGGCGACGGTGACGCAACCGCTAAACCCAAACAGTCCCATCCAATTAATTTTGCGGCGACTCATGCCGAAGCGATCGAGGAGGACGAATTGCGCTTGGGAGATAGTTTCGCCTTTGGCGACAATGGTTTCGCCCTTTTCGATAGAGACATAGACGGGTTTGACTTCGCGGGCGGCTTGTTCGGCGCGATCGCGGGTTCGTTCCAGGTCTTTAATCAAGTTGGGCTGCAGCACTTTTAACAACAGGGTACTTGCCAGGGCTTCGGCATTTTCCGGCACTCGCTCTTGTAGCTGGGCGATCGCGGCGCTTTTTAACAGATTATCCGGCAATCCCGGGGGAATGCCTTGGCTCAACATGGGTTCTAAAGCTTGTTTGATGCCGATTTGGGTTTGTTGCCACTCGGCATCGGAGAGTTCGAGTAAATCCGGCTCGAATATGCGGGTGGATTGCACCGAAGAGGGTCGTTCGATGGCGTCTAAGGCGGTGGTGTAGCGCTGGCGGATCTGGGCCATTTCATTCACCAGGGCAGAAAAGCGATCGGGGTCTCCCTGTTGGCGATACCCTTGCAGTGCGGCAACGGCTTCTTCTCCCCGGGGGGTTAACAAACTGCGCTGGAGAACATCGGTGCTACTATCGGAATCAGAGAGATTGCTGCTGTTGTTGGGTAAAGCTTGGCTGAGGGCTTTATCTTCTATCACCGCCGCGAGCAAGGCTTGATATTCCCACTCTGGGGCTTGACGCAGATAACGCTGAGCGGAAAGGGGCAACTGTGATGGATTTACAAAAGGAAACGCCCCGGCGATGTCGCGCAGTTGCTGTCCTTCTTGCAAGACTTTTTCCAGTACGCGATTAATCTGCTGGTTCACCGGGCGATCGATGGTCAAAACCGGGGTAGAGCCGATGCGGGCGGCTTTGCGATTTTCCTCGGTGGTTTTGACGTCCTTGACTTTGGCATCCTGGGGGGCTTCAAAGCTCTGGGGAGCAATGGTGCCTACTGCCAATTGCGGCTGATTGTAAAAGCGGTGTCCCAATGCGCCGGTGAGACATACCACCGCCAGCACTAGGGAGACGGGAGAATGTACGGTGCTGTTCATCCGCTTTTTCCAGCCGGTTTTCCAGAGGGGTGGGCCGGAAACAGGGGGGATCCGAGATGCAGAGGACTGGCGATCGCGGCGCGCCCGATTGGATCCATTGTTCCCAGAACGCGATTCTGGCGGTTCTGCAGAGGAGGTCTGGCGCGAGTACAGGGTCGCGCACTCTTGCCGCCATTGTTCGAGTTGCTGTGTGAGGGATTGAATCGATTTCATGGGTCGTACCCTTTCCAAACTCTAAAATTTAGGCTTTTCGGAGACAGTGGGTGTTTGATGAGCGCGTTTGGGGAGAAGAACTGAAAAATGCCCCTTTCCAAATAGCACGGCGTTTGCAGTTCGGATTGCAGCTCAGTGCATGGATCTGAGGTGGTGAGTCACCCCCGATCGCTGAGAATGGGAAAGGGTTGGGTTGGATTTGCGGATCCCAAGTTGAGAGTCCGGCTCAACCCACATCGGCTCCATTATAAAGGTACGGATAAAATTGCCGATTTGAGGTGGCTCTCGGGTGGCGATCGCCTGGGGTGGATGGGACTGTTTCTGGAGGGTGATTTTTTATTGAAAATGCGGGATTCACAGGGATTTTTTCCTAGAATTGACAACAAGGATTGCGGGATTACATGAAGCTTTTATAACGCAATTTATGGGAGGTTGGGGGAAGTTTTGACCCGATCGCCGGGGGCATGAGAGCGTTATTCCCGAGGCCGAATCACGTTGGGTGCCCCCACTGCCGGCAATTGCCGAAAGGGTGGGGGGGAATTATCTAGATCGTACACCCCGGACCAGGCGGCTAACAGGCGATCGCTCGATTTTAACATTTCTTTTCCGCTTTGTCCGGCATCCAGTCGCCATGAAAGGGGGATGCCTTGGATGCTGTTATATGCGCCGGATAGGGCGGCGGTGAGCAGGGCACAAAGCGGGGCCTGGCTGCCTTGGGTGGCGCGCATCACCGCAAGCTGAAACTGTTCTGGGGTACTCAGAAAGCTGTAAAAGGCAAGGAGGATGGGACTGCTCTCGGGAAGGGGACTGGCAAGGGGGGCGATCGCCAGTCGCTCTCGCGCGATTTCCAGCCCCGCCCCTTCGGCGACTAACCCCTGGACTCGCTGCAGTTGTTCCGCGAAGCGGGTTTCGCTGGTTTCTAGGGTATCGAGGAGTTGGGGGATGACAAGGGTGGGCTGCAGGGTGTTTCTCAGGGCTTGGGCGATCGCGTACCCCAGGGCGAAGAGTCCTTCTTTTATGTCTGGAGGGGTTGACAAAATGTCTAAAGTGTGGTATAGCGTGTTTCGCAGCAAGCTGGGGCTTTCGTGACCGAAGAGGATGACCGGGAGAATGGCCATTGCTTCCGTGGGACTGAAGGTGACGGGATCTGGCGGGGAAAGGCGGGAAATGGTACTCACCCACTGGCGATCGGGGACGCCACCGGATTCGATCCAGGCGCGAATGCTGGCGATCGCCACTTGGGTGGGGTTTACCTGTGCATCGGAGGTGCCATTTTGCACCGGATTGGCACTGGAGGCGGGGGGGTGGGGTTTTCCGTGGGCGAGTGGGCCGGGGATTCTGGCCCCAATTGCCGCACCGAGTAGGGTTCCTTGAAAGCGATTTAACAGGGAATAGGGCATATTAAGATTGTGCCTTGTCAGGAGCTTACCGCATTGTCCGCAATCCAGGGAGAATTGTAAAGATTCCCGCACCCCTACAATGTACCTCGTAGGGTGCGTCACCCCCGCCCCCGGATGATGCAATTCCCCCAACCTAGCGCTACGGGGGTGACGCACCGCGATGGAAATTATATTATGTTTGATGTCTGCCGGAAAAAGGCGGGGGATTGAAATCGCGCCTGGGCAAAGGCCAAGCTAATTCGAGGCGGGGGATTGAAATCGCGCCTGGGCAGGCCCAGCGGGGGATTGAAATCGCGCCTGGGCAGGCCAAGTCCGCCTACGCGGACTAATTCGAGCGGGGGATTGAAATCGCGCCTGGGCAGCTAATTCGAGGCGGGCGATTGAAATCGCGCCTGGGCAGGCCAAGTCCGCCTACGCGGACTAATTCGCGGGGGATTGAAATCGCGCCTGGGCAGGCCAAGTCCGCCTACGCGGACTAATTGTTTTGTTTCCAGTTATTTATTCCGAGAAATTTTATGGTAAATATAAAAAAAACACATCAAAACCAGCTCGCGTAGGCGGGGTTAGTGCTGTGAGGTTGCACCCTGGGTGCGCGGCTTTGCCCACCCCATCGACCGGATATTATATCAATAGCCAATCAAAATAAACGGCGACCAAAAGAAAGGATGCCCGTAATCTTCAATCAATTGTAACTTCGCCGCGCGCAATGCCTCACTTTTACTCATGCCACTGCCTAAATTTTGATAAAACACCACCATCAATTCCTGAGTCGCCTCATCGTCCACATTCCAGAGGGTGGCAATGGTGGCACGTGCCCCTGCCCGTTCGAACAAATAGGCCAGTCCGGCAATTTCGATGTTGCCACTTTCGGTGGCTACGGCGGTCTCACAGGCACTTAGCGTGATGAGTTCCGTGTTTTCCAGTCCCAGGGTTGCCGCCTCCGCAATCTGGAAAGACTCCTGATTGGCAAATAAAATCGTATTGGGTTCCATATCTATCGTGCGATTTTCTTCGTCGCAATTCTCGCGCAGACAGCAACCCTCGGGATTAAAACAGCCGTGAGTCGCCAGGTGCAGCAGGGGAAAACGGGGGGCTTGGGTTTTGAAGGTATCCAGGGTGGCCGAGGAACCCAGGTGGTTCTCACTTCCGGGGAAAATCTCGGCAATGCGACGGGCTTCTATCTCGGCGGATTCTAGGGCAAAGGGGTCTACCGGCACCGGATTGCCCAATGCCAAGAGTTGGCGGGTTTGTGCGAGAGGGGTAGCCTCGCGAGTGCCGGCGGAGAGGCGAGTGAGATAGTGAATCGGATATTTTTCGATGAGATAGCGGTTCGTTTGGGCATCGTAAAGGCTTTCAAAGGGAATAGAACGCAGTTTTCCCGTGGCGATAATGCTCAACTGCGAGGGAGAAAGCGCCTGGATTTGGTCTTCTACCGGACGAATCAGCCAGTCGTAAAGTTGTGCGCCGATTTCGCGATACTTGGAATTGCGCCGATTCGATACACTGTCGCGATATTGGCTCAGTTGGGTCTCCAATTCTTCGGGAGTCACGGGAATTTGAGTGACGGTGAGCTGATTGGGGGTGAGCAGGAAAAGGGCGATCGTGTTGGGTACGTTTGTTACATTGGTGAGTATCACGGGCTGAATCACTACGGTGTTTTGCGGAATGCTGGCGCGCAGTTGTTCGATATCTGTGGGTTGGGTTTCAAACAACTCCGCCACTTCCGGATAGCGCTGGGAAATGGCTTCCGCGTCGGCGTTGACTTGGGCTTCTAATTCGCGAATTTGCCGAGAAAGGGAGTCGGAAAATTCATCTTGCAATTGCTGACGCAGGTATTGCAAGCGTTGATTGTCTTGATTCCATTGGTCGATTTCTTGCTGTGCTTGCGGGTTTTTGACTTTGGCATCAATCAGGCGAGAAAACTCTATCAGATCCACGGTGGAGGCGAGGTTTACCCATTCATAGGCGCGATCGGGTTGGTTTTGCTTGATGAGAAGGTCAATCAAAGCCACTGCAGTGCCTCGGTTATCTGCGATAAAGGCTTTGCGATTTTCCCGCAATAATCCGGCGCGCATATCTAAGGTGATATCGAGGGAGTCTTCCCACAAATCAATGGCATCTGTGGGTTGTCCGATGTTGGAGTAGACTGCACCGATATTATTCAGAGTCGTGGCTTCCCCGCTTCTATCTTCCACTTCCTGCATTATCGGTAAGG
>NZ_JAYFEQ010000832.1:0-236 GCF_055795085.1 Phormidium sp. CCY1219
AAGTACCGACCACCTAACAACTTCGAGGCAAACTTTACCCTGGAAACAGGAGACAACCAACTCATGTTCGTACTAGTCGTAGGTAAAAACAGAAAACCGCTAAACCCCTGTCATCCGGCAAGGGCAAGAAAATTTCTCAAAGAAGAAAGGGCTGTTGTCCTGCGACGCTACCCTTTCACCATCATGTTGAAAGACACAGAAGAGGACTCGTCGGTAAAAAAACCAGAATACAGACT
>NZ_JAYFEQ010000833.1:0-18754 GCF_055795085.1 Phormidium sp. CCY1219
AACTCTCCACTGTAGGGATGGAAAAAAACTGTACCGCTAACCGGAATAGTTTTTTTGGCCACCAGCGCCCTATCGGTAAAAAAACTGTACCGCTAACCGGAATAGTTTTTTCCCGCCAGTCCTACCCTCCACTGCAGGAACGGCATAACTGTTGTAAAATCGCCACGGTTGTAGAGGTGCTTGCCCTGGAATGACAGAAACCGCTGCCGATCGCATCAATCTGAGAAACGCTATCGTTACGATGGGCATTACCCATCCGACAGGGGAATAAGTGAGCAATCCCCTCGCGCCTAGGATGGGAGAAAAAATTTTTACCTGAAAAAGGATAACTCCGGAGAGGTGGAGGAGTTCGCCGTATTTCCTAATCGATATCTGCGATCGCCTCTCTTCCCTGGGATGGCGAGGGGCAATCGCGGTTCGATTCAACGTTTTTCTATCCTTTCCCCCAACTATGACGCAAGCTCAAGCTATCTCCAAAACCATCGAACGAGTTCTGAATGCAGGTCTGATGAGTAATAAATCCGATGGCGATTTTCATCCGGAAGCGATTGTGACTCGGGCAGAACTGGCGAGCATTTTAGCCAAAACTTTCAAATTAGAGAAGCGAAATACAGCGGCGAAAGAAGACATTGAAGTGAAAGATGTCAGTCGCGATCGCAGCGATTATTCTGCCATTCAACTGGTGCTGAAAACCGGGGTAATGAGCGGTTATCGCGAAGGAATGTTTTTCCCCCACCAAAAAGTCAATCGTGCGGAAGGATTTGCGATTTTCGCACAAGCATATGGCGTGTTTCAGTTTTCCGAGGATACGGTGGCCGAAATTTTAGGACAATATCCTGATGCGGGAGAAGTTCCAGACTGGGCCAAAAAAGCGATCGCCACTGCATTGCAAGAAGGATTTGTAAATACGGATGTTTATTTGCAAATCCTCCCGTTAAATCCCATGACGCGCACCGATATGGCGTTTGCTTTGAGTCAATATCTAGACAAACAACAGCAAGCGAGTTTTTCGCAATAGTCACAGGTTTGTGAAGCTGCGATCGCCCGTTTGTTTCCTACAGGGGTACGGCAATGTCGTACCCCTTTGTTTGTGGCGCAAGCAGATGATAAGATAGCTGAAAAATCACCACCCACGAACGACAACATAGGAGGCAGAATGGCAACCGAACAAGTGACGTCCATTCAGATCGAACGTCAACCCAGTGCGGAACGCCTGGAAGCTTTAGGGGTTTATAATTGGCCCATTTGGTCGAAGTCAGCTTCGGAATTTCCCTGGACCTATGACGAATCGGAAACTTGTTATTTCTTAGCCGGCGATGTGGTGGTCACGCCAGAAGGTGGCGAAGCGGTAGAAATGGGGAAAGGGGATTTGGTGACGTTTCCGGCGGGAATGTCTTGCACCTGGAAGATTCGCAGCGAGGTTCGCAAGCATTACTCCTTCGGATAGGCGATCGCCAAACTCAGGTATCCACCATCGACTATCCACAATAATCAAAGAAAGCAAATAGCCGATGGCTGATACCTGAGCCCTGGATCGAGTTTATTCGGCGGTTGCCAATTCGGTGCTACCGCGAGTGCGGCGGCGGGTCAGAGTATTAAAGAGCATCTGACCGATCGCTTTAATCAAGCTGCCTTCGAGTTCCATGAACATCTTCATGTTCAACCCGAACGCATCATTGGCTTCCTGCACAATGCGATCGGCAGTGGCATCATCGATGGGCAACTCATCCATTGCCTGACGATACTTGGCTTTAAATGCCTTTTCGTCGGCAATATCCTTGAACTCGTAGAAGGCAGTGCCTCCATCGGTTAAATTCATCCCCCGTTGGGCGATGCCTTTGAGGATTTGACCCCCCGACAAGTCACCCAGGTAGCGGGTGTAGGAGTGCCCCACCAGCAGTTCCGGTGCAGTTTCCGACACTTCCCGGATCCGCTGCACGTAAGCTTCACCTGCCGGAGTTGGAGCCACTTCCTCCTGCCAATTATTGCCGTAGTAGTAGGCTAAATCTTGCTCTAAACTCGCCTTGCGGTTCAGTTCGGGATAGTAAATTTTCGACAGGATCGGATGATTCCGGTGGCGTTCCATCTCCTCTTCCATCGCCGAATAGACGAAGTAGAGGTTGCCCACCAGCTTCCGGTAAGAGTTTTTCTCGACGGTTCCTTTTAAGAAGCACTTGATAAAACCGACGTTTTCTGCCATTGTATGGGACTTTTTGGTGCCCTCACGCAGTTTTGTTGCTAAATTGCTACTCATTCGCTGTTTTACTTACCCACTTTCAGATGTACGCCGACCCTATCCGCTTCTGGATAAGGCCAAAAAAATACCCACTACTTCGTTACCTTAAAATGAATTGATGAGAATTTGTATTAAGATTTTTAAAGATTTTTCCAGACTCCTCCCAGACAGTTCCCAAGGCAGATGGAGCCTTGTTTCCGTTACATCCGCGATCGCAGCGAATTCCCGGGAACCACAGGCAAACTTTCTTAAGTAACAATGCTTATTCCTCATCCTCCCACTGGAAAATACCCCGCCAATCCCGATATCCACTCACCACCCGCACCACCTCTATCCCATCCGGGATTTCTCGATAAAATTAGGTAATTGTCCACCGGGAAACTCCGTAACGGCGGATTGAGTTGCTCCCATCGGCGTCCCATCTTGGGAAAGTCTGCCAGTCGTTGACATTGCTGTTTCATCTTCTCCCGGAGTCGCCTTGCTGCAGCGGGATTATTGCCCATCACGTACTGGTTAATCTCTCGCAAGTCCAGTCTTGCTTGGGGGGAAATAATATATCGACTCATTTTACGGCTTCCGAAGCTTGTGTCATTTGAGCTTCAAGGCGCTGACTTTCCGCCTCAAGTTCGGCAAAAACTGTTTCTCCATCAATGCCTTCCCCGCGATCGAGTGATTCGATTTCCGCAGTGATTTTCTCCTGTAACTCCGCTAATTTTTCCCGATAAAGAGTTTCGCGCGCTTCGAGCAACTGTAGCGCCGCCGCCACCACTTCTTCTTCCGAAGCATATCTGCCACGGTTGATGGTGGCGCGAATAAATTCTTGCTGTTTGGGGGGTTAGGGAAATTTCTATAAACCGTTTTCTGTGCTAGGCGATCGCGTTTATTTTATCATGTTTTTGGTCATTGGTTATGTGGTAACAGGTCATGTGGTAACAGGTCATGTGGTAAGAGGACAAATGACCAATGACTAATGACAAAGAACCAATGACTAATGACTAATGAACCCCTTAATTTTTGTCGCAAATTCTAATATATTCGCGAATCAACTGAGAACAATCGAACAAACTCTTTTCCCCTTCTATGCGTTTGAGTAAATGACGCCTGGTTAAAGATTGCAGTCCATTAATCATATCCATCAGCGGCATCTCTAATCTTTCTCTTAACTCTTCCCTGGAAAGGGGACAATCCGAGTGGGCTATTTGGCAAATAATCTGTTGCTCTATCGGTGACAATCGAGCAAATGTCTCATTGAATCTGCCTTTCATGTCAGCGGTTAAAAGCAGAGTGTTCTCCGCCAAAAAATCCGATACTTTCCCCGAAAATATATCGGCGATCGCACTGGCCACATCTTGTAAGTAAACCGGATTTCCTTCATAAATTTTTATCAAGGTTGGCCAACTCCGCTTATCTTTTAATCCCCGATTGCTGAGAATCCGGGAGCTTTTCAAGCCTTTGACTTCTAGCATTTGCACTGGAACGCCCTCGTCATCCACCCCAACTCTCATTTCTTGGCATTGCTCTTGAGCGATTAAGATTAAACTGCTTTGATGCTCAATTTCTGTCATTTTTTCAAAAAGGGTTTGGTAGTTTTTATAAGTTGATTTGTATTGCCCTGCCAATTCCCCATTCATAAATAATTCTTGCACATCATCCAGGATTAGCAAGCATTTTTGCTGGCGGAAAATAGCAAAGAGTTGAGTTAAGTGGGTGGCCGATAAAATGGTTTCGGTATGAGTTAGGATTAAAACATCAGCGATAATGCTATCTAAAGAGGGAGAGAGTTTGATGTTTTTCCAGACGACTACATTAAAATGTTGCAGATTCAGGTCAATCCACTGTTTGACAAGAGTGGTTTTACCAATTCCCGGGGTTCCGACCACTGAAATGAGACGAGTCTTTTGATGAATTAACCAATGGGAAAGCGTTTGCAACTCAGTGGTGCGATCGCAGCAATTCCTGATTTTTGGGGCGAGGATTAAATCGTGAATTGCAGCGTTTTGAGGCGGTTGATTGTCATCCCTCACAGATTCCCGCTTATCGGGTTGAGGAGGAGGGTTACACAGACTAACATTACCATTGACCAATCCAAAAAATTGAGAATTTATTGCTCTCTCAATTGTCCAGCAAAAATTAGATTTGGTTACCTTTTCATCTAATCCTTGCGATAAGACCTTACATAACTTGCGACTAACATCGCCGATATAGTTTTTATCGTATCCAAATTCCTCAGCAATGTTATTGTAAGTTTGACCTTGCCACAGACCTTGAACTACAGCTTTTTCCAAGTCGTTGAGGTGTTTACCGGTTTGCTTCGCCACTAACCGATCCACAACCTGTAACACTTCTGCGATCGTCATAGAGCTTAGGTGGGGTAAGGGTTGTAGCCATTATAGCTTAACAGCGATCGACAAAATCAGGTTTTTTCTGGTCTTTCCTTAACATTCCGTTACAAAACTACCGATAAAATCGGTTTTTTTATGTTGCCCGATTCAGACAGGGAATTTAGGATAGGAGGAGATTTAAGTTAAAGGGAAAAACATTATGCATGAGTTACGGGATTTGCTCGCGGGGTTAGCCAGAGACATTAGAGGCGATCGAAAAATGTCAGAGGAGGACTTTGAGAAAATCTCTCAGCAAGTTGAAGCCGGGGTAGACAATGAGCCCCCTCCTCGTTTCGCATTTATTGGTGAATGTGGAGTGGGAAAATCCTCTACGCTTAATGCACTATTTAATGCAGGATTAGAAGTCAGTCATATCGAAGCTTGCACGCAAACGGTGAAAGGAGTGGAGGTTTTTTGCAGTCAAGTAGACGGGGTTAAAGGAGGCTTAGTTGCTTATGATATGCCTGGATTGGGCGAGAGTCAATTAAAACAGAGAGAACATATTAAACTTTATGAAGAAGTGCTGAAAGATGTGGATGTTGCTTTGTGGATTTTAGATGCACAGAATCGGGCGATCGCATCTGTCCAGCAATATTTGCAAACGGAATTGCAAGCTATTCATCCTCAACTTTTGGAACGGATGGTAATCGCGTTAAATAAGGTGGATTTAGTTTATCCTGGTGCAACCGATTGGATTGATAGTGCTAATTTACCCAGCGAGCAACAGGAAAAAAACATCCACGGAAGAGTCAAAGATGTTAACAAAAGAATTCGGGAAGTCTTACCTCATTGGAAAGGAAGAATCGTAGGCTATTCTGCTTATCGCCGCTACAACTTACCTCAACTCTTTAATGCCATGATGGATGCTGTACCTAGGAAAAGAAAATGGGTCGTTGCCTCTCGTAAAGCATTAGCTGATTTTCGGGAATTAGTCGATCCTCAGCTACTGCCCCCAGAAAAAAGACCACAAAGAGCAATCCATCAACAGCCTCAACCTGAAAAAATTTCAGATATGCTTGCTAATATGCCTCCTGACGAATATGCTAAATTTGCTACAGATCGAAGGGCATTTTTAGCATGGTTACGGCAAAAAGGACTGTAAGTCACGATTCAAGCACGATCGACTGTATTGTATTACTGAGGTCAAACAATGACATACGTTCCCGATCGAAATCATATTCCTCCGGATACTGCAGAGAAAATCCGAGCGAGGCTTCGAGAAAGAATGAATCAAAAACTCGCCGAAATGGACGAGTATGAACTGAGTATTTTAGACAAATCAGAAAAAGACTTTCGAGACTTTATTGCCGACTTATTCAAATCAATTGCCGCCATTTTTGGTTATACTGTCGGCGTAGTGATTGGAACTACTTCAGAAATAGTAGACGGCGTAAAATCAGGCTGGGAAAGTGGGTATAAGACAGGGCGTAGAAAAAGGGACACTTAACTCTAAAGCGAAATCCCTCCACCGCCTCAAGCGGCAAAAATTTCAGCAATGGCTGCTAAGCTAGTACGCAAATTATTGTACATATTTACTGGGGGGGGAATTGAATCCTCGGGAGAGCTGTTCCCAGGGTGAACCCTGGGAACGAGGGCAACGGAATCCTGCAAATTATTTGGCACAAGTGCTTAGTATGAATTCAGAATAATTTGCAAAAATTGCTGTAAATCAAAAGGTATTTTTACTGTTTTAAAAGCAAGTAAATAATTTCACAGGCGATTTTTATATTCAATAAAAATTCTTTTTTAAACTGCTATTAAAATTGCATTTCGGGATAGAATTAATATTTATATTCATCAGTTATGAGGAAGTTACGCTTAGCAAATCAGCCAATATTTATTGCTTTTTAACGTATTGAAATCGGTTTTAAATTGTGTTTTTCAAATTGCCAGACTAAAAAGATTATAATTTGTTAACGAATGATGAGTGAATGGATGGCCTTGTTTTTTCCTAAATGTCCCAGTTGTGGTAAACAATGGGGCACAACCAATCATAGAAACTGTTTGTTAAATGGGGAAATTCTAGTGGAGCCTTATAAAAAACAGGTAAAATGTGAACTATGCGGAGAGCAATGGCAGATTCTCAATAGCAAATTTTACTGTTCTTGTGGATATCAATTTTACTCTTCTGAAGTAGAAGATGCAATGTCCACTCATCAATTATTAAAACATCGCTTACTGCAAAAAATAGAAGATATTAATGATTATAAAAAAATATTACATAAAATCAAAACAATCTTTTAGAGACTGGGCTTACGATATTAGTTACGAAATAGGTTTACTATTAGGTAGCACCGTCCCCCAAGCACAATATTTAATTTTTAATTTATTTGAAACCTGGCGATTGTAAAGTGTTTTTTTACATTAAGCAAATAAAGGTCTAAGTGATTTTCATTTGACTGCCAATACCTCTATACCGTCGTTCCTAAATGATGGTTTCATAAATCGGCTGAACCTCCACCCAAATCAGGTTTATTTCAGCGTTCGCCTCATCTGTAGTAGGATGCTTAATTTACCTGACTTAACCCGCATCGAGTAGCGCCTTATGAAACGCCGAGCGCTTGGCAGTTTCTTCTCGATTCCCTAGCTACATTTGAATCCGGCGATCGCTCAGTTCTAGTTCTTCGATTTCAAGCATCTCAAGCGAATCGACAATTTGCTTTAAGCGAATACATGTCATTTTTGCATGCCGATAGAATAAAGTATTTGTTGTCATCATTTGTCCCGGGTGATTCCGCCCCGGTTATGGCTCAACTGGCCCGGAGAGTAGTTGAGCTTTCACCCGCTTGCATCCAAGTCCGCAGAATAGGGTCAGATAGGGGAAGCGCTGTAGAAAGCCGGGGGGGAACTTTCGCGATAAGATAGCATTGCTGAGATTGAGAAAACCCAACCATGCGATTAATTTTGTACGGGAAACCGGGGTGCCACTTATGCGAGGGATTGCGAGAGAAGCTCGAACAGATTGAAGAGTTGGACTTCGAGTTAGAACTCAGAGACATCACCACCAAGGAAGAGTGGTGGATGGCGTATCAGTATGAAGTGCCGGTGCTGTGTCGAGGGGGGACTGGGGGTGCAGGGGATCTGGAGGGAGAGAAAGAAGAGAAGCTTCCGCGACCCTCGCCGCGTGCCTCAGTGGAGCAGGTGAAGCAAATGCTACAAAAATATTATCCAAAAAATGCTTCACAATAGGCGAATTAAATCCCAAAGCGAAAGGCAAGGAGAGGTGGAACCAACTGGCGCGAAATCCTCCGGAAAGAGGGTTTAGAGCCTTGTTAACCAACCACATCAAGCCCGATCGCCCAAATCAACCACCCCTATTGTGAACAGAGGAATCGACAGATGAAGCTCAGAGAATTATTAGCCAGCGTTGCGAAACCGTTACAGATGCCCAGGGAAGACGCCCTAGACATGGAAGTAACGGGTTTGAGTACCAATTCTCATGGGTGCAAACCTGGGGATTTATTTATTGGGATGCCCGGGACCCGGGTAGACGGGGGGGACTTTTGGCCTTCGGCGATCGCTGCAGGGGCAGTGGCGGCGTTAGTCACTCCCGAAGCGGCGGAAAAACAGCATCCGCAGCAACCGGCCAATTCCGTGGTAATTCCCGTTGCCGATATGACCCAAGCTTGTGCCGCAGTAGCTCAGACTTTTTACGGCGAACCGGCCAAACAGCTCGATTTAGTGGGCGTCACCGGCACCAACGGCAAAACCACCACCACCCATTTAGTGGAATTTTTGCTCAACCGCGCCCAACGGCCCACCGCCTTGTTTGGCACCCTATACGCCCGCTGGCCCGGATACGAACGAGTGGCAACCCATACCACGCCATTTTCCGTAGAACTCAACGCCCAATTAGCCGCAGCAGTAAAAGCGGGGTGCAAACATGGGGTAATGGAAGTCAGTTCCCACTCTTTAGCCCAGAGACGGGTGCTGGGACTGCCCTTTGAGGTGGGGATTTTTACCAATTTAACCCAGGACCATTTAGATTTTCACCGGGATATGGAAGATTACTTCCAGGCAAAGGCGCTGCTGTTTAGCCCGGAGTATTTAAAAGGGCGGGCGGTGATTAATCTCGACGATGAGTATGGCAAGCGATTAATCGAGCAGTTAAATGCCGATCGCCTCTGGAGTTACAGCACCAGCAATTCCAGCGCCGATTTGTGGACCTCTGATATCACCTATGAATCTGCCGGCGTGAAAGGCATCTTGCACGCCCCGATGGGAGAGGCAGAATTTTCCTTACCCTTAGTCGGACAATACAATTTGGCAAACATGCTTGCGGCGGTGGGTGCGGCCCTGCATTTCGGGATAGAATTGTCCCAGATTGTGGCCGGATTGCCCGAATTTCCCGGCGTACCGGGCCGGATGGAGCGGGCGATCGCCGATCCAAAGCAAGATATTAGCGCGATCGTGGATTACGCCCATACCCCGGATAGTTTGGCCAACGTGCTACAAGCGACGCGACCTTTCGTCAAAAATCAGTTAATTTGCGTATTTGGCTGTGGGGGCGATCGCGACCGCACTAAGCGCCCGATCATGGGGAAAATTGCCGCCGAATTGGCCGATAAAGCCATCGTCACCTCGGACAATCCGCGTACCGAAGACCCGGAGCAAATTTTGCAAGATATTTTGCAGGGAATTCCGGAAGGGACAAATCCGCAAGTCATCAGCGATCGCGCCGAAGCCATTCGCACGGCAATTCTGGAAGCGCAACCGGGAGATGGCGTGGTAATTGCCGGCAAAGGACACGAAGACTATCAAATTCTCGGGACGGAAAAAATCCACTTTGACGACCGAGAACAAGCCCTCGCCGCCCTCGCAGAACGTCTCGCTAATTTAGGTTAAAACATCCCCCGTAGGGGGCAAAGCATTTTCCCGCCCCCTATCGGTTGCGCGTCGGTCAAATGATGAATCTCCAATCCAATTCCCGAAACGATAAAATTAAAGTAATCCTTCTGCGGCAAAAATTTTCCCCGCATTTCCCACGCCGAGGGAAAAAGCCGAAGGGGTTCCTCAAAATGGGGCACTCTAGCTACCGATCCATGCTGTCTGTACTCGCTTTCCTACAGGCGGGACTGAAGGCGATCGCGTTACACTGGTGGGATCTACTAGGCTGGCAGAACCAGAATAGGAAAACCCGAGTTGGGGAACCCGCAAGTCATTTGCCAGTTGGCACAGCCATCAGGGTACACATCGGAGTGTCCTCTTGTATGAAAGAGTCTTAAGTGATGAATCCATCAACAACTCAGGATGTGTCTCTCTATGATTGCGCCCTCAGCGCGATCGCGCCACCGCACCCTTTACAAGTGTCTCAGGACACACTCAAGGGCAGCATCGGTGCGCTCATGGACTTGCTCATCGAGCAAAAGATTCCGGCTACCCTATGGATCAGACTCCCGCAATGGTGGGAGTGGCCCGCGCAAATCGAACGCTATCGCGAATGGGTGGGAAGTTCTGACCCGCTTTACATTTTTAAGTCGGGTCCGGAGACGGAAGCGGAATTTTCGACCCCCGGTGATTTGGAGCGATCGCATCCCGAACAAATCTCAGGGCCTCCTTACCGTCACCGAGTTAGTCCAGACGAACCCCCGGCATCGAGAGACATTACCCGAACTCGCAGGCAGAAAAACAGACGTCAGCGAGAAGAACGTCAGAAACCCGAGAAATCCCTCTGTGGAATTGAAGATAATTCCCTGATTAGCGATGAGGGGGAATTTTTGGTGCCGGCAAAAACTCCCTCCCCGGTATGCGAAATTCAGCTAGCGGCGCACAGCAAACTACAACAGGAATATTTTCTGTTGGTGCTATCGGCTAAATTTTGCGCCATGATTCTGGCGCATCAACCGCGATCGGTGTTTCCGGAGGAAGGGGATGAAGAGCATTACCCACGGGCGTCGCACCGCAAGCGCCCCCTGCTGTCCCTCTATTCTTTCGACCCCCAGACGATTCAATTAGTCCTCGATGGACTCAAACCAGCGGTGAGTTTGGGTCGTTGTCTTCGCTTCCAGTCCGATAACGAGTCGGAGGCGATCGCCACTCAGGGGGGGACAATTTGCGAGAGTCTGCTCGATACCTGGGATGCGCGGTTTGGTTCGGTGAAGGTACCGCCTCCAGATCCGGTGCTGTTGGGCCATTTGTTGAGCAAACAAATTCAACACCAAGAGCAACAGTTGCATAATGAGGCTCGAGACGAAGAACTCGAACTTTTGCAACACCAAAACGAAGAATTGCTCGATACCCTGCGCTTTAAAGACGAATTCCTCAACAAAATCGGTCAGGAGTTGCGGATGCCTTTAACCAACATGAAAACCGCACTCAGTTTGCTCGACTCCCCCAAACTCAAACCCGCCCAACGGGCACGCTATAGTGCTTTATTGCATCAGTCTTGCCAGCGGCAAAATTCCCTGATCGATGGGTTTTTAGAACTGGTGCGCCTGCAAAGCGAAATCGACCTGACTCGCATGCAGGAAATTCATCTCGGGGATTTGGTTCCGGGTATCGTCACTACTTATCAACCCTTAGCGCAAGAAAAAGGTCTGGTACTCGCCTACACCCTTCGCAGTAATCTGCCGCCGGTTTTGGGTGCTACGGAATGGCTGAAAAAAATTCTGATCGAGCTGCTGCATAATGCGATTAAATTCACTCCCGCCGGGGGTGAAGTTTGGGTGCGCGCTAAACAACAAGGCGATTACGTACAACTTGACGTTCGCGATACCGGGGTGGGTGTTCCGGCGTCGGAAATTCCAAAAATATTTGAGGCATTTTATCGCGGACGGCAAGCAATTAATGAAGATATGGAAGGTGCGGGATTGGGGTTGACTGTGGTGCAACAATTGCTCCTGCACAGTGGCGGTTCGATCGCAGTTAAAAGTCGCGTCGGTCGCGGTTCTATCTTTAAAGTTCTCTTGCCTATTTATGAAGATACTGACCCGCTATGGCCGGAAGATGAGGAGTGAAACAAACGGTAAAGGGGACAGTCGATCGCCGTTCTAATAGCGGTGAGTCATCATTAACTTTTTTCTAGGTTTCCCCAACAGAGACAATGACAGATTTAGCTTGGATGCGTCATCTCTAACGCAATCTATGCGATTACCGAACGGTTAAACTTTAATTGTAACGCTTTTTTCGGAAATTGTAAAGACGCGACATGTCGCGTCTCTACAAAACTTTCCAGGATTAACGTTACCCTTGCTATTTCACCCACTTTTGCTGGTTTCTCCCCGCAGTTCTAACGGTAGAAAAATGGTCAATACTTGACCTTGTTGGGGTCGGTTGCGGACGATGAGTTTGCCTCCGATCGCTTGGAACAGATTTTTGGTGACACTCAGATTTAGACTCAAATTGCCGGTTTCTGGCTGAAACATCAACATCTGACCGATGGATTTCAAGGTCTGCTGGGTGGAAGTGGTCTGGGCGGGGGTGAAAACTCCGGGCTGTTTGGAGTGCAGTTCTACTTTCAACTGATGACCGGCAAGCACTACCTCGACTCGCACGTTACTTCCGGCGGGTAAGGTGGAGGTAAAGTTTTCGATCGCCCCGGTTAAAACGCGATCGAGCAGGGACGGATCGCTGACCACTGGCGGCATTTTGGGCGGGACGATCGCATCGAGGGTCAGGTTGCGTCGGGTGGCTTGTTTTTGCCACCGGGGAATGCAGCTATTAAACACCTGGGTCAAGGAGGTAGATGTTAGATGCACCGGCTTTTTCGCATCGCTGGCGGTTTCTAATTCTACGGCGCGGAAAATCAACCCAAAGCGATCGATTTGCTCGCTACATTCGCGATCGATGGCTTCTAAACGTTTGATGACATCTGCATCTAAATTGCGCCGTTTGAGTAATAGTTTGGTCAGGGTGCGAATGGTGGCTAATGGGGTGCGGACTTCATGGGCGATCGCTTGCAACAATTCCACATCTAAGGCGGGAGATTGATTTCTAACTCCTTTCTGGTTGGAACTTCGCAGTTCGTCTAGTCGTTCGTTTAACGGGGTTCTAGTACCATGCACTGATGAAGTGCTGGCTGTCTCGGTTTGGCGATTTTGACCCGCGTCTTTCCCCGGGATTTCTATGACATCACCTCGGTTTTCATTGCACTTCAGGTGCGGGCGAATTGTGGCCACAGAAGTCTCGTTTTCGGTGGTGACCAGAATATCCATCGCGCCTGCAGACCATGCCCGGGGATTGGCATGTTGAGGCAAGGGGTGAATGATGCTGGATACCTCAGTTGTAGCGGGTTGGTGGAATTTCGGCGCATCCACCAGGGGGTCTTCCAGGTGCCAGGGTTCTGGCAGGCGATCGAGCAGTTGTCGCGTAAAATCACAGACGGTTTGGTAATGGGGCTCGCGGGGTGCAAACTGCTCGAAATCCCGATCCAAGGCAGCAATTGCTCCCTTATCCTTCAGGGGCAATACGCGCGATCGCAAGGCTTGCCACACCAGATGAATCGCCTGCGGATCGAAGGAAAACTGAAACGCCGGCTCTCCGGAAGCGTCGGATCCATTCACCATCGCCAGACTAAACCCAGAAGTGAGTACCAAACAAAATTGTTCCTCGGCTAAGGGGTCTCCAGACATTAACGGCAAAACGGTGGGTGCTGAGGTGGCGCTACACTCGCCCGAGGTGGGCAACAATTGCGAAGGCAACCATCCGCCCCGCTGTTGCGGCGCGCTCAATGTCCAAGTGGAAAAATTCTCTAGCAATCCGGGCTGACTCAACATCGGCACCGGACCGCAGACCACCAAGCCGTTGATTTCTCCCACCAGCAACTCATTCAATGCCGCGATCGCGCCATACCAGTGGCGATCGGCTCGCACCTGTTTGTGCCAAATCTCCCTACGGTGGCGCTTGTCATTCCCTGCGTCTTGCCCTACCTCATTGTCCCGGTTTGCCTGACTCTGGCACCGGCTATTCTGCGGCGAGCATTGGGTCAAAACCTCACTAATCGTTGGTAATAGCCAATTGTACATTAAAATATACCCCCTTTAATCTCTGGGCGAACGGTGAATGATATAATTTTCAATAATCAATCCACAAGGCAAAAATAGAAAATTCTCGTTTAACCCTTGACGCTTCTAATGCCGGGTTATAACTCTATTTCTAGCCTATCGGGAGATGGGAAATCAATAAATTCGTAGAACCGAACAAACAAGTCGCAATCTCCGCTAATTGTACCCAGATCCAATGCCTAGCGGTTCGGCGATCGCTTCTGGTCGCAGGGGATGGGGCATGAATCGGCACTCTTGTCATGGTCTCGGGCAAAATTGAATCCCTAAACTCCATCTCTGATGCACAATAAAAGCAGTTGCATTGGAAAGGTTTGCCAAAACATGTCTCAATTGCTTGCGGATGCCAAAAACCTACTGTCTGACCTGATTGCACGCTATTGTGCCCGGGTGGACTATCTCGCCATTCGCTTGGAAGAAGCGGAAGGGACGGATATCTTTTTGCGTGCGGACAAGATCGAAACCCTCAGCGAAGGGGTTTCGATTGGGGGACAGGTACGGGCGTGTTATAAAGGCGGCTGGGGCTTTGCCAGCTTTAACCAGCTCTCGGGACTTGCCGAACGGATCGAAGAAGCGATCGCGGCGGCGCGATTAGTGGGGAATGAAGAAACCCTCCTCGCCCCGATTACGCCCATACAAGCCATTTCCCAG
Source organism: Phormidium sp. CCY1219 (assembly GCF_055795085.1). Lineage (NCBI taxonomy): Bacteria > Bacillati > Cyanobacteriota > Cyanophyceae > Oscillatoriales > Oscillatoriaceae > Phormidium > Phormidium sp. CCY1219. The sequence goes on from NZ_JAYFEQ010000833.1 coordinate 14,268, forward strand.
TTAGCCCTCGCCGGCACTGACCCCCGACAGGTTCCTTTATCCCACAAAAAAGCATTATGCGATCGCTACACTGAAATCCTCCGCAGTGTGGATAACCGCATCACTACTACTTCGGTTCGCTACAGCGACAGCGCCCAGCGCATCCTCCTGTTTACCTCCGAAGGTACCATCCTGGAACAGTCTTGGGTGGATATGGAAATGCGATTTGCTGCTACCGCCCGCAACGGCGAAACCGTACAAACCGGTCGGGAAACCACTGGTTCGCGCAAAGCGTATGAAGATTTAACCTATCTCGATGCTCAAGTGCGTGGGGCGGCACAAAGAGCTGTGGATGCCCTCTCCCTTCCTCCCGTGAAAGGCAACACCTACACGGTGGTGATTGACCCCATTCTCACCGGTCTGTTCGTTCACGAAGCCTTTGGGCATCTCTCGGAAGCAGATATGGCCTATGAAAATCCCGATGTGCTTGAAGTGATGAGTCTGGGCCGCCGTTTCGGTCCGCCAGAACTGCAAATCTATGATGGTGCTTCGCCCCAAGGGCATCGCGGTAGCTACCAATATGACGATGAAGGTACCCCCGCTACCACCACTCAGTTAATTCAAGATGGGGTACTGGTGGGACGCCTACACTCGCGCGAAACGGCGGGCAAACTCGGCGAACAACCCACCGGCAATGCTCGCTGTCTCAATTACCACTATCCCCCCCTGGTGCGAATGACCAATACTTGGATCGAGCGCGGTAAAACGCCGGTGAACGAGTTATTTTCCGGGATTAAAGACGGGGTTTACGCTCGCAATTGGCTCGGCGGAATGACTAATGGCGAAATGTTTACCTTTAGCGCCGGCGAAGCTTGGATGATTAAAAATGGTGAATTAGCCGAACCGGTACGCGATGTCACTCTCTCGGGCAATGTGTTTAGTACCTTGGCGGATATCGAAGCGATCGGCGATGACTTTTATTGGGATGAATCCGGCGGTTGCGGGAAAGGCGGACAAAATGGTTTGCCCGTGGGCTGTGGCGGTCCGAGTCTGCGAATTCGCAATGTGGTGGTCGGCGGCGAATCGGCCTAAAAAATTCCTGAAAATGAAGACTTGAAAATTGATAATTTCTCGCATTTAATTTTCAGTAAGCCATTAGGTTAGTTATTCTGCCTGGAAATTGGTGGGAATGCGGTAGAGACGCGATTCCGAAGCGTCTCTACGAGCATGATTTTTTTCTAGGCTTCGTTTTTCTTTCTAACTTCTGAATAAATGGAGTTGTTTTCCGCCTCTTCGTCGAGTTTCTGAACTTCTTCTAGGGTGGCTTCTGGGTCGGTTTGGGTGGTTTTGACCACGTAGTTTAATTTCACTTCTTCTAGCAAATCTCCAAGGAGGGCTTCGAGCTCTTCTAGGGTTTCTTTATCACGCAAGGCTTGCCGAAATGCGGCATTAAATTGTTCGGTGAGGCTATCGAAGAGTTCTCGTCCTTTCACATCGGCGTAGGAGGAGGCCAAAACGCTGACGGTGGTATCGGCGAGATTGCTGGCGAGTTGTTCGAGGACTTCGGCGGGAAGATGTCCCACGCCGGGAATTTGTTGCAGGCGTTGATAAAAACTGGAGTCTTTAAAGGCTCCTTGAATGCTATAATGAAGTAATGCTTCGAGTTCGGGTTGAATGTTTGGCAAAACTTTATAGATGGTTAATTCGAGCAGGCGATCGCTAATCACCTCCACTTCATTAACTGGGTTGACTTCTATATAAGAAGAACTCGGATATAATAGGGATTCTGCTACCTCACCTTCGGCGATGGATTCTTGGGCTTGATTGATGACGCGCACCATGACAAATTGAGACAGGCGATCGGCTAAGTTGGCGGCGGGTTCGTGGGTCATTTGCACCAATATTCTCTTAAAATTAACTAACCCACTTTGTTGCAGGCGCACGGTGACGGGCAGAACGCGCAACCACCGCCAAAAAGGAAGAAATAAAAATATATCGTACCACCGTCTCAACATGGCATCAAACCAGTTTAAATCCGGATTGCGGCGATAGCGGAAAAAGGTTCGCACGAGAAATTCTACCCCGAACAAGCAAATAAAGAAAATATCAAGCCGCCAAAATTCATCCACAAATTGGCCGTAGTCGTCTACTAAACGAAAATAATTGGTGGAAATTAATGGGGCAATTTGACTGTTAAAAAATTCCAGTTCGCTTTCCCAATCTGTGGCAAATAAATATTCGGAACTCCAAAAGGTTTGAAAGGCTTCTCGCGCATATTCACTGCCTATGTGTTGCTGCATCCGCCGTTGAACTTTCGCGAAGGTGCCGAATTTGCCAGAAGCCATAAAGGGGTTTTCATCCAACATGGTCTGACTTTGAATGCTTAAGGAAGTGAGTAAATCCTCCACTTTGGGCGCGGTGAGTTCGTTTTGCGGCTGATGCAGTTCGGCAGTTAATTTATCGGCGGTTTTTAAGTATCTTTCCGTGTCGGGATGCGGTTCGATGCCTTTGATGGGGTCGTACACCACCACCAAACTGGGAAAGTGTCGCAAGTAAAAATCTCTTGCGGGAATATAGCTGAGGTTGAACAGTCCTAAAAGTAAGTTAATGACTGCAAGAATTGCAATCAGTTTTTTAATCCAGACAATGGGTCCGTAGGTGTTTTTTTCGGCGGGAGTGCTACTGGATGTGGTTGCTTGCATTTTCAAGACAAATTTAACGCCTTGCGCTTTTTCTGGGGAAACGCTACATCTGCTTATTATCGCCGAAAGTTGTCACGGCTGCATCTATCTGCTGGATGAGCTGCTCTCGGGTGGCGGAGTTATCGAGCACCACATCGGCCCGATCGCGTTTGGTCTCGATGGACATTTGACTGTGGATGCGCGCTTGCGCTTGTTCGGCGCTGAGGGCGTCTCGTTGCATCAGTCGCGATCGCTGCTGTTGCGGGGTGCAGTACACTACCCAAATTTCTGTGGCTAAATCGGTCATGTTGGCTTCAAATAACAGCGGGACATCCAGTACCACGATCGCGTCGTCTGTATTGTGGGCATCTTCCTCCAGGCGATCGCGCACGTAAGGGTGAATCTGTTCCTCTAGCCACTGCTTTTCTTCCGGATTTTTAAAGATAATTTCTCCCAGCTTTTTTCGCTTTAGAGTTCCATCCTCCTGCAGCATTTCCCCGCCGTAGCGTTCTGCAATCCGCTTTAATATCTCCGACCCCTTTTCTACCGCTTGGCGCGCGTAAACATCAGCATCGAATACTGAAATTTTATGCCGCTTTTTCAGATAGTTAGACACGGTACTTTTCCCGGTGGCAATTCCTCCGGTTAATCCAACAATTCGGCGATTAGTCATTGGTCACTGGTCATTGGTCATTGGTCACTGGTCATTAGTCACTGGTCACTGGTCACTGGTCACTGGTCACTGGTCACTGGTCAATTGTCATGTAGTAACAGGTCATTAGTAATTGGACAAAGGACAAAGAACAAATGACAAATGACCAAGGACAAATGACCAATGACAAATGACCAATGACCAATGACAAATTACATGGGTAGGTCGGGGATTGTGCCGGGGTTTTCTTGTTTGGCTAAATAGCGACTTAAACTGTAAGCGATATCGGCTCTTGTCATGGGTTCTAAGGGAGAAAGGGAGTTGTTTGGTCTGACATTGACCAATCCTTCAAAGAGGGCGGTAGCCATTGCTTGTCTGGCCCAATCGGGAATTTCAGCCGCATCGGGGTATTGGGATAAAATACTGGAAACATCTGCTTCATCGAATAGCAATACGCCAAATGCTTGGGCAAAAATGGCAAATCCTTCGGCGCGAGTTACGGGGCGATCGGGATAAAACATGCCGTCGCGATATCCACTCATAATGCCGGTTTCGAGGACGATCGCGATATCGTTGTAGGCCCAATGGGAGGGGGGAACATCGGTAATGGCAACTGGGGGGTTTTGTTGGGTGTCTCGCTTTTCTAGTTGAAAGGTTTTCACCACAATGGCGGCGAGTTCGGCGCGCATCACTTTCCTTTCGGGATGAAATTGTCCGTCGGGATAGTTACTCATCAATCCCGCATCGAGCGCTTGTTGAATGGGATTGACGGGCGTTTGCGCCTGTAGGATATTTGGGAAGGTTTGTAACAGTAAGGTTAAAGAAAAAAGACTGACAAGTTTTCGCATGATTCTGCTGACTCCAAATCAGAAATAGCGGCGATGAGTGGGAGAGGGAATAATACACTGGTTGCTTTTGACTCCCAAATTATCTAACGGGTTTCAAGGAAATGCAAGGTCAAATCCGCCCCCAGCAGGGGATTGAAGGGGCGATCGCCAATTTTTATCCGCCACAGATTCCCGCCGTACCCACCGGATCGTCGCCGGATCCCAAACTTCCCTCCTGGGGCGGTGAGCAATTTTGCGGAAGTTGGACTATATTGATACTCCCCGCGCTGAAGACGCGGGGATTCTTAAGCAGTCCAAAACTGAACTCTTAAAGGCATTATCAAAGTG
>NZ_JAYFEQ010000834.1:0-873 GCF_055795085.1 Phormidium sp. CCY1219
TTGAGGGTAGTTGCTTCCTGTGCCTTATCCCCCACTTGCCGAGACAGGGGCAAGGATTGGTTGTAGTAGTCTAGGGCGGTTTGCTGGTCTCCCAGGTCGGAGTAAACCTGGCCAATATTGGAGAGGGTAGTTGCTTCCCCTGCCTTATGCCCCACTTGCTGGAACAGGGGCAAGGATTGGTTCAAGTAGTCTAGGGCCGTTTGCTTGTCTCCCAGGTCGGAGTAAACCCCGCCAATATTGTTGAGGGTAGTTGCTTCCCCTGCCTTATCCCCCACTTCCCGTCTCAGGGGCAAGGATTGGTTGAAGTAGTCTAGGGCCGTTTGCTTGTCTCCCAGGGCGTCGTAAACCCCGCCAATATTGTTGAGGGTAGTTGCTTCCCCTGCCTTATCCCCCACTTGCTGGAACAGGGGCAAAGATTGGTTGTAGTAGTCTAGGGCCGTTTGCTGGTCTCCCAGGTCGTGGTAAACCCGGCCAATATTGTTGAGGGTAGTTGCTTCCCCTGCCTTATGCCCCACTTCCCGTGTCAGGGGCAAGGATTGGTTGTAGTAGTCTAGCGCCGTTTGCTTGTCTCCAAGTAAATCGGAAATGCGACCCATTCCTACCAGGGCGGCTGCTTCACCTGCTGCATTCCCTGCGGCGCGATACGCTTGGCGTGCGGCGTCCAACTTTTGCAGGGCTTCTCGCAACGATTCTGCGGTTCCTTGCCGAAAGAGTTGCACTCCTTCTTGCAACAACCGATCGCCCTCTTGAGTGCTACTATTCTGAGCTATCCAATTCTGCCCAGTTGTCCTTAATCCTGACAACGGATTTATCTCCTGCGCGGAACTCACTGGGGCAAAACTCGACCCCAGCAGCAGCGTTACCGCTACGGCT
>NZ_JAYFEQ010000835.1:0-25454 GCF_055795085.1 Phormidium sp. CCY1219
CTCGGTGCCTATGACAAAGGCCAAACTGTTGAGTCCCCGGATGAGGTGAAAGTCTCAAGTCCGGTTTTGAAGACGAGCAGTTCTGGTGACGGAATTGCTTAGTTTAACCTTTGCTGGGCGATACCCCGCAGACTCTCGATTATTCTAAAATACGACATGAACGTTAACCCTAGTGAAACCATGTCTGTCGAACGAGATGTTTTAGATGCCAATCAGGCTTTTTATCAAGCGTTCCAAAATAAAGATATCGCGGCGATGAGTGCGGTTTGGTCCCAAGGAACCAGCAGTCTTTGCGTTCATCCCGGACGCCAGGTTTTAAAAGGATGGGACGACATCCGCGCCGGGTGGGAAAAGATTTTTCGGGTCACGAAGTCTTTGGAAATCGAACTGCAAATTACCGCCACTGAAGTTCAGGATAATATGGCCTATGTGGTGTTGGTTGAAAAGGTGATTCAGGTGAGTGGCGCTCAGAAAAATAAATCGTTTTCTGTGGCGACGAATGTTTTTGAATTGATGGGCGGAAAATGGTATTTAATTCATCACCACGGGAGTCCGATTTTGCGCTAAAGGCGATCGCGGCATTCTTTAGGGAGTAAGGCACCTTAGCTAAATGATGCAGTGAATTGACAGGGGAGTGTCCTTCCCCCGCCCAGGTGCAGAATGGATTGGCTGTAGTAGAATTTTAGCGATCGCGCACAACGGCGATATCCTCCACAGATTCCCGCTGAAATGCAACTCAGATTTGATCGCGTGACGCGCCCTGAAGCTGACCCCACCGGGGAATGCGATCGCCACACCCTCGCGCAACGAACCCCAAGGGGGGATGGGGAGAAGATTTTAGTTTTGGGAACAGCGGCGATCGCGGGTGGAATTATGGGAAAAATATCAAGGGTTATGGGTCAATGCGGAAATCTAACCTACCCAGGGAAAAGGGTAAAGTGGAAAAAGATAGCGGGAATCACTCCCTTTTCCGGAACCGGTTACTATCGATGCCTCGGTTCCGCCGATAAATGCTGTTGACAATCGTCTATATTAAGGTGTTGGATAGCCAACTAAGCGAGGAGCGCAATGAACCGAAAAGTTGTATTATTTGATTTTGATGGAACTTTGGTGGATTCTCTGGAGGCCATTGTCCGAATTACCAATCGGCTATCCGGTGAATTTGGCTACCAAAAAGCCACTGCAGAAGATGTGGAGGCGCTGAGAAATTTAAACTCTATGCAAATTATTAAAACCGCCAAGGTTCCCCTAGCAAAAGTCCCGTTTCTGTTGCAGATGGTCAAACTGGAGTTAAACCAAGAAATTCAAAACTTAAAGCCGATCGCCGGCATCATTGACGTCCTCGCTGACCTGAAAAGTAAGGGCTATCCTCTGGGCATTGTCACCTCGAATTCTCAGGACAATGTGAAAACTTTTCTGCACAACTATGATTTACATGAAGTCTTCTCTTTCGTGCATTCGGGTTCCACGCTTTTTGGCAAAAGTAAAGTGATTAAAAAGTTTTTGCGCCAAGAAAAATTCCTCCCGGAAGAGGTTATTTATGTGGGAGATGAAACCCGGGATATTGAAGCGGCAAAAAACACGCGCGTGCAGGTGATTGCCGTGAGTTGGGGATTTAACTCTAAAGAAGTATTAGTCAAGCACAATCCCGATTTTGCTCTCGATCGCCCCGAGGAATTAATTGCGGCGATCGGCCACTTACAGCAGTCCTAATCTCCTGTGCCATTTCCATTCCCACAGGGTCGCTTTACTTGGATCGGAAAACCGCCGCCTTGGCGCAGTTGGCCGATTATTTGCTGCTGAAAAAAATGGCTGCTAACACGATAGACCCAAGCAGAACCAAAGGCACCCACAAATCCACGAGTTGCGAACTGTCTAATCCCATTTTTCCCTCAGATATTTTCGATCTGCACTCTGCGCCCTTACTCGCCGCGATCGCGCCGGCAATTCCACAGCCCCGCAGCCAATCATCAATAAATAATATTTAATTATACCACAATTCTTCCCCGGTGTCAAAGCCAAGTTAAAGTTTATTTAATCGGGAAGATGCAAAAAAATTATCCCCCTCGAGGGATAAAGCGGAAAGCTTTTGCACAGAGATTTTGCAATGTAGGTGAAGCAATTTATCAAAAAGCCTCGCGCTTGTTAAAATAAGACACAGCATTGAGGGAGCACAGGCTTATGAGCGGCAGAGAATGGGTGACGTGGTTGAGCGAAAGAACCACCCTAGGCATTCTTTCCAAACCGGCATTAAAGGCGATCGCGCAAATGCTGGAAGAAAAAGTAGTTGATGCCAACGAAGTGTTGGCGAGAGAAGAAACCCCACCCACCGGACTTTACATCCTCAAACAGGGACGCTTAGAAGTAGCGGGTAAATCCCGCCAGAGGGCGGCGATCGCCTCAGATCCGAAAAATCCCGCCTCCCTGTTACCCGGAAGCGTGATTCACCTACAAGAACTCATCTTAGACCAAAACGCCGGCCAAACCGTGACCACGTTAACCGAATGTCACCTGTGGTTTGTGCCTCGCGATCGCTTCGGACAATTAGTCCAAGAATACCCCGAAATTGCCCAAACCTTTTCCCGCTTCCTGGTGGAAAAACTCGCCGATGTTTCCGAGGCATTGGATTACGAACAACAACGACAAAACGAACTGCGCCCCTATGCGATCGCCAAAGCCAAACGGGGGATTGTGGGCAAAAGTCGCTATGCGGCGCGCCTGCGCCAACAAATCCGCGAAGCGGGCAGCGATCGCTTGTCGGTGTTCATTTTCGGGGAACCGGGACTGGAAAAAGACAATACCGCCGCCTTGATTCACTTTGGTTCACCCGCCCGCCGAAGCGCGATCGTCAAAATTGACTGCGGCATTCTGCAAACCAGTGGTGCGGAATTATTTGGGCGCGCGGGAGGCAAACCGGGACTTTTAGAATGGTTAGGCGAAGGCACATTAGTCTTAAATAATATCGAAGAACTGCCCTCAGAACTCACCGAGGCGATCGCCCACCTGTTGGAAACCCAAACCTATACCCCCGTCACGCGGTCAGGGGATCCTCCGCCGTCACCCAAAACCTGCCAAGCCAAAATCATCGCGATCGGGGAACGTCGCCTCCCACAAATCGAACGTCACATCCAGCGCACCATCAAAGTCCCACCCCTGCGGGTTCGTAAAGCCGATATTGCCGCTCAAGTGGACTATTATACCAGCCTCTACTGTCGCGCCAAAGGTCTCGAAAAACCCCATCTCACCCCGGAAGCCTTGCGCCGCCTGCAAGCCTATGATTTTCCCGGCAATATTCGCGAATTGCAAAACCTGGTAGAACGGGCGATCGTCCAGTCTGACTGCGCCTCGGAACTCACGGAAGAAATCTTTTGGTCCGCACAAAGCAAGAAAAAACAATTTCGCGTTAATTTGCTCAACGCATATCCCCGCTTGCGGAACTTTCTTCGCAGTCCTTGGTGGCCCGATCGCATCAATTATGGTTTTACCTTTGCCTTTTTCGCCCTAGTAGTTGCCCTGTTATTTCTCGGACCGCAAACGCGCGATCGCAACCTGGCCTTAAACTTATTTTGGGCTTGGTGGTGGCCCGTGGTCTTGTTTGCCTTTCCCTTCGTCGGACGTCTCTGGTGCGCCATTTGTCCCTTTATGATTTACGGGGAAATCACCCAAAAACTCTCCTTGTGGCTGTTCCCCCGCAAACTGAAATACTGGCCGCGACAAGATGCGGAAAAATGGGGCGGCTGGTTCTTATTCGGCTTATTCGCATTAATTTTCCTCTGGGAAGAACTCTGGAATTTAGAAAATACCGCCTATCTTTCCGCTTGTTTGCTGCTGCTGATTACCGCCGGGGCGATGATTTTTTCCGCCATTTTCGAGCGGCGGTTTTGGTGCCGCTATCTGTGCCCAATCGGCGGCATGAACGGATTGTTTGCCAAACTTTCGATGACCGAACTGCGAGCGCAGCAGGGCACTTGTTCCGCCGAATGTACCACCTATCAGTGTTATAAAGGCGGCCCGCAAAAAGGCGAAGGCATGGCAACCAACGGCTGCCCGCTTTATTCTCACCCAGCACAATTAGAAGACAATCGCGATTGCGTGCTGTGCATGACTTGTTTGAAAGCTTGTCCCCATCGGTCAGTCGAATTTAATTTACGTCCCCCGGGAATTGAACTCTGGACCACCCACGTGCCGCGCAGTTATGAAGTGGCGCTGTTATTATTATTATTGGGCGGCATCTTTTTGCATCGCTTGCCGGAAATTAATGCCCAACTGGAATTCAATGTAGATTTAACCCAGTTTTGGCCGCATTTTGCCCTGTCGGTGGCGGCATTGTTGGTGCCGGTGAGCGTTCCTTTTCTGGCGCATGGGGCGATGAAGCTGTTCGATCGCCAACCGAAACCGAAACCGTTCTTGCAGCTTGCATATGGGTATTTGCCCCTCGTATTGGGCGGAAGTTTGGCTCACTATCTGCGCTTGGGGTTAACCGAGGCGGGACGCATTTTGCCGGTGAGTTTTGCTACCTTTGGATTGAGTGGGGAAGGATTGCCGATTTGGGTGGCGCATCCGGCGGTGATTGAATTTTTGCAGGGCACGACCTTAATGGTCGCCGTGGGATTGACGGTGGTTTTAACCCAAAAAATAGCCCGTCAACCGGTGCGATCGCTGTTGCCCCAACATCTCGCCACTGTGGTTTTGGCCGCTTGCATGTGGGCGATTATCGTCAGGTAAAACAGTGGAGATAGAAGGGCGAGGGTCTGGCTCCTTGGGGAGTTTCCGGTTTCGTGACCCGAGGAAATCGGAAAAATAGAACAGGAAATGCTGACAATTTTTCGATTGTGGGCAATTGATAGGGCAATGCGATCGCGATCGCGGGGTGTTTATCTGGCACAATGACAGAGGCGATCGCTTGCTCGAACGGCAGACATCCAGGAGGAACCATCAGTGGTTAATAGTTTAGTCAAAATTAAAATCGTTGGCGTGGGCGGTGGCGGATGCAATGCCGTCAACCGGATGATTGCCAGCGAACTATTCGGTGTGGAATTCGTGGGCATTAACACCGATTCGAGAGCGCTAGCCCAATGCTATGCCGATACCCGATTGCAAATCGGACACAAGCAAACCCGAGGACTGGGAACCGGTGGCAATCCGGCGATCGGACTCAAGGCGGCGGAAGATGCCCGCGCTCAAATTGCCGAGGCCCTCGAGGGTAGCGATTTGGTGTTCGTCACCGCCGGGATGGGTGGCGGAACCGGTACCGGGGCGGCCCCGATTGTGGCAGAAGTGGCGCGGGAAAAAGGGGCGCTGACAGTGGGGGTGGTGACTCGTCCCTTTACCTTCGAGGGGAGACGGCGCACCAACCAAGCTGACGCCGGCATGGAGGCCCTGCAAAGTCGCGTGGATACCCTGATTTCGGTTCCCAATGACAAGCTGCTGTCGGTGATTTCGGATAATCTGCCGGTGCAAGATGCCTTCCAGGTGGCAGATGATATCCTGCGCCAAGGGGTGCAGGGAATTTCGGATCTGATTGTGGTTCCCGGGGTGGTGAATGTGGATTTTGCCGACGTGCGATCGGTGATGAAAAATGCCGGTACCGCTTTGTTGGGCATTGGCATCGGGGAAGGTCAATCTCGCGCCAGACAAGCAGCACTCAGTGCCATGTCTTCGCCGTTTTTGGAAAGTTCGATTAAAGGGGCGAAGGGCGTGGTGTTTAATATTACTTGCGGCATGGATTTGACTTTGCATGAGGTGAATGCCGCCGCTGAAGCAGTTTACGAGTTGGTGGATCCGGACGCAAATATTATTTTCGGCGCGGCGATCGACGATCGCTTGGAAGGGGAAATGCAAATGACGGTGATTGCCACCGGATTTTCTACCGAACCGGAGGCGATCGCGTCGGAAAAACCCCCCATCCGTCGCGAAACCTCCGCCCCCGTACCGCCGCCAAAGCGCCGCACTCTGTCTCAACCACCGACATCCGCGCCACCCCCTCCTCCCGCCCCCAAACCTCAACCCCAACAACCCCCCACCTCTCCCGGATTGGATCTGCCCGGATTTCTGCAAAATCGCCGATCGCCTCGGTAGGATTCCGCTATGGTTAGGGATTCACGAATGGCGCTTGGGCAATCGGTTCTAATCCCAAGGCGTTTAACGTACTTTCCCACTCCCTGAGTAGGGCCGGGTCATTGGGATTGGCGCGGCGCAATGCCGCTAACTGGGTTAAGGCATCCAGCCATAAGCCCGCTTCGGCATATATCCGGGGGCGATCGCCGAGGAGGGCATTTTCTATTTCCATTTTTACCCTTTCTGGGAGTTCGATTCGCTCGATTCTTCCCCCTACGGTTAAATTGCGATCGGGGGCACTCGGATCGCAAATCACGGACAGGGAAAATGGATAGCGCTGCCCAATTTCTAACGGTTGTAAGTTAATTCTTGTGGGTAAATTCAGGCTGATTATTCCCCCTTCGCCACTGATGACAAACACAACTTTGTAAAGGGGCTGGCGACGGTCATCATACAGGATAAATTCTGCCCTTTCGGCAGCAGTGGGCGGCAGGTAAAATAAAAAAGTGGGATATCTGGCTAGGGTGGAAATTACCCGCTCCTCGGTGGGAATTAATGCAGTTAATGGCTGTTGTGCTTCGCGATCGCCGAGAATGCATCCTTCTGTATCCTCTATCTGAGCGGTTTGCACGGGTAAGGGATTCGCCCTGGCCGGTGAAACTGTTTTTATCGGTGCCATGTTTGGTAACTGGGAAAATAGGGTCAGCAATGACGCCAAACAAGCAACTCGCAATATCCGGCTCGGCTCTGTTTCTAGCATATACGGTGATTTTTTACCAAGAGCGAATAACGGCAGATGGCTTTATTGTACCTGCTTGTTTCACTTTTCCCGAACCGCTGAAAGGAAAATACATTGTTAATTTTTTTGGGGCGATCGCATTGTCTGAATTGGGTTTTTTCCCCATTGTTGGGGCGGGTATTCTCTCCCCAGAATGCCGATCGCCAAACCAGTGAAAAAACCCGCCCCCTCTCCCTGTCGCTTTATCCTAAATCAAACAACAGCACCTCGGCATTTTCCTCCCCCACCAGTTTCAGCAATTGCGACCCCCCACAAGCAACCCCATCCCCTTCTGTCAGGGGGCGATCGTTCAGGGTGACGCTTCCGCGCGCTACCTGTACCCACCCATAGCGGTTTTCAAGGCGGCGATGCACCACTTCTTCTCCCCTCTGCAGCAAGGTGGCGTAAAGATTCACGTCTTGATGGATCGTCACGGCGCGATCGCCATGATGCGGCGAGGCAATTAATTCGAGTTTTCCTCGCTTCCTCTCCCGTGCAACGGTAATTTGCTCGTAACTCGGCGGCTATCAGGCGATCGGGCAGTATCCAAATTTGCAGCAAATGTACCCATTCCCCCTCCGAGGCATTGTACTCGCTGTGCGTGACGCCGGTCCGCGCACTCATCCGCTGCACATCCCCCGCCCGAATCACTGAGGTATTCCCCATGCTGTCTTTATGTTCCAGCGCCCCCTCTAGCACGTAAGTGAGGATTTCCATGTTGGCGTGAGAATGCGGCGGAAATCCGGCACCCCCTCGCACCCGATCTTGGTTGATGACTCCTAGATGCCGAAATCCCATCTGTTTTGGATCGTAATAATGGGCGAATGAAAAAGTATGATAGGTTGGTTTTCAACCAACCATAATCCGCCTTTCCTCTATGGGATTGGGGAGAATATAAAATTCATCTCAAATGCGGTTGATATTGGTGTCAATTCTCAGTTCTCAATTCCGCCGCCGACGATTTGGTCCGCCCGCCCAAGGTGGAGGACCGGAAGCGTCGCGAATTTCGATGAGGGTTCCATCTTCGCGGGTGATGGAAAAGGCATCAAAATCGTAGTCATCGTATTCGCCAACCACGGTAACGGTTTCTCCGGGAAGCAGTTCGATTTGGTGCCACCAACGCGGACCGGCATCGACGATAATTTGTCCGGTGCCATCATCGAGAATAAATTCGTTACCCACAATGCTTTTTACTTCGCCTGCGATCGCCACTCCCGTTGGTTTTTCCAGTAACTCGCGAATCGGCACCGGTTCGAGTTCCGCCCGGACCGCCGAAATGCCCATCATTATCCAAATGGTGGCTAAGGGCAATAAGCGTGTTAGTTTCATTACTCTCCCCCCAATTCATAGATAGACTATCGCCATGCATTATGTTTACCCCAAGCCGCGATCGTCTGTGTTTCGGTTGTTGTAGTTTAAGATAAAAAAATGGTAAATTCGTTCCCAAGAGCTTCTGGGAACGAGTCACTTCAAAAGGATGCAAATTACTTGGCGCGTTCGAGTTCAACCTCAACTAATTTTTTTCAATCATCATCATCGGGAATTTCAATCGTCGAGCCATCTTCGCGAGTGATGGTAAAGGCATCAATCTCGGCGTCGTCGTCATCGAGTTCGCCGTAGACGGAGACCGACTCGCCCACGGTCAAATCCAGGGGGTCTCGTTCTCCGAGGGGATAGGTATCGATCGCAATTTCTTCGGTGCCAGTATCGAGAATAAATCCATCATCGAGCAGTTGCACCACTTCCCCTTCTTCGGTGACGATTTCATCGGCGGTAGCGGGGGGAGCAAACCCGAACATCAATCCGGTGGAAAGGGTGGCCATTAAGGTTGAGGTTAAGCCGATCGCTGATAATTTTTTCATGGTTTTGTGCGCCTCGGAAATACTCGCGAATGTTTGTTATCATTCAGTTTCACATTCAGGAGTAAAGCGGGGATGAAACAAAGATGAGAAAGTTCTCATAAATTCATAGAGCGCTGGGTTTAGCGGCGCATTCGGTAGCCCATGCCTCGGACGGTTTCGATGCGATCGCTACCGAATTTTTTTCGCAAATAGCCCACATAAACATCTACAATATTAGAGCCGGGGTCGTAATCGTAGCCCCAAACCCGAGACAATAACTGTTCGCGGCTCATTACTTGGTCTGGGTGGCGCATGAAGGTTTCCGCCAGGGTAAATTCCCGGGCAGAGAGTTCCACCAGGCGATCGCCCACCGTCACCCGGCGCGTCCGCAAATCCAAGGTCAAATCCCCGAGTTTGAGGGTCATCGGGTCTTTCCCGGGGGTACGGGTGCGATCGCGCAGGCGGACGCGCACTCGGGCGAGGAGTTCTTCAAACCGAAAGGGTTTGGTCATGTAGTCATCGGCACCGATTTCAAATCCAGACACCTTATCGTCGATATTATCCCGCGCCGTGAGAACGATGGTGGGCAAAAATTCGCCGCGTCCGCGCAATTGCTGCAATACCTCTAATCCGTCCATGTCGGGCAAACCCAAGTCTAAAATCAGCAAGTCAAAGTCGTTGCTATCGGCCATTTGCAGGGTTTGGCGACCGTCTTCGACCACCACGGTGGTAAAGCCATGCGATCGCAGTCCTTTTTCCACAAAGGCGGCAATTCGGGGTTCGTCTTCGGCGATTAAAATTCGATTCATGGGTGAGGGTTAGGGGTGGAGGACGATACGGTTAAATATAATTGACCGGCAAGACTAAGGTAAAGATAGAGCCTTCACCCAGCTTGCTTTCCACTTCCACGCGACCGCGATGCGCTTCGGCGATCGCGCGGACGATAGCCAATCCCAATCCCGCCCCTTCGGATCGGCGGCGACCCACCCGGGCAAAGCGCTGGAAAATCCGCTCTTGTTGGTCTGGGGGAATGCCGGTGCCGGTATCGCGCACCCACAAGCGCACCCCGGTGTGATTGCGGGAGACACCCAGGGCGATGGTATCCCCGGGGTGGGTATGTTGGGTGGCATTTTGCGCCAAATTGACCAATGCTTGAGTGAGGCGCTGTCGGTCCGCCACGATCGCACCGCTTCCTTTGGCGTCCAAGGTCCAGGCGCGATCGCCCAAGGCGGTGATTTTGGCGTATAATTCTGCGGTAAATTCCTGCAGGTCTAAGCGGTCTGGGTGCAAAAAGTTCGGTTGTTCCGCTTTGGCCAGAAGCAGCAAATCGTTGACGAAGCGACTCATGCGATCGAGTTCGTCATTGACTAGGGCGAGGGTTTCGGCGCGATCGCGCGGGTCCTCGCCCATGAGTTCGAGATGACCGCGAATAATGGTAATCGGGGTCCGCAGTTCGTGACCCGCATCGCTGATAAAATTGCGTTGGGTGGCAAAGGCATTTTGCAGGCGATCGAGCATTTGGTTGAAGGTGCGCGTCAAAACGGCGATTTCGTCGGAACCGCGTTCGGGTATGCGTTGCGTCAGGTCGGAGGCGCTGATGGAACGGGTGGTTTCGGTAAGCAGGCGCAGGGGGGCTAATCCGCGCCCCGCCGCCACCCAGGCGAAAATGCAGGCGACGAGCAATACGCCCCCGGTGATTTGGGTGACTAAAGCGACCACCGCTTCGATTTCTTGCAGGTATCCCGCTGTGGACTGCACCACCACAAACACGCCTCGGGTTTCGTCGGCGATGGTGAGGGGTTGAATCTGGTAGAGTAGTTTGTCGGTGGGGGTGATTATCTCGCCGCGCTGCGGTTGGTTTTGTTGTCCCCAGCGTTCTATTTGCGCCGCATTCTGTGCCAAGGGCGCAGGGAGTGCGGTGGGACTGGATTCGTATAATTTTCCATCGAGTAAGGCGACCATAAATTCCCCTTCGTGGGGAATGTGAGTGGAAAGAAATTGGTGAAAAACGGCGGCGAGATTATAGTCGGTTTGCGGGTTCTCCTTTTGCAGTAAAAGTTGGAATTCTTTGATTTCTTGTCTGAGGTTCTGTTCTACTCGGTCTTGAAATCGGTGGTAGAGGACGTGGCGGATGGCGGCGACGGAGACTTGGGTGGAACAAGCCATCAGCAGGACGTACAGCAGCACGATCCGGGTGCGGACGCCGAATACATAGGGGTGCCATCGCGCCTCGGGGTTTTGCGGGCGCGATCGCTTGGGGTGGGGTATCGCTCGAGTTAACCAGTTCAAGCCGTTTCGCAAGTGCATTTGCTGGGGTTTTGTTTTATTGTACGGGGTTTTTGACATTTTTGGGGACGGATTGATATTCTGACCCGCGTACCACCCGGGACGCAGCAGTGCCCTGTTTCCAATTTATACTAAACCTCCCAGGGCTGCTTTTATATAAAGTGAAGCGGCGGTTAGGCTTTTCTTTGGGCGGCACCGGGCAAAGGGTGCAACGCGGCTCGATCGCGGCCTTGATTTTTGGCGTCGTAAAGGGCGCGATCGGCAGCCGCTAGTAGCACATTGGGTAAAGTGCCGGAGCGGGGAATGGTATGAGCTACCCCCAAACTCAAGCTCACATACGGGCTGATGGGGGATTGGGCGTGTGGCACCTGCAATTGCCGCACGTGATGGCGAATTTCCTGGGCTAATTCTAACGCACCCGCTGCCTCAGTGCGGGGTAAAATAATTGCGAATTCTTCGCCACCATATCGCGCTACCAAATCCGCCGGACGTTTGACGCAACTTTTCAACGTAGCGGCAACCCGTTGCAAGCATTCATCGCCGGCTTGATGTCCGTAAGTATCGTTATAGAGTTTAAAAAAATCGATATCGCATAAAATTAAAGACAACGGTGCTTTTTCGCGGGCCATGCGTCGCCATTCTCGGTTTAAAGTTTCGTCAAATCCGCGTCGGTTGGCCACTTGGGTTAAGCCATCGAGGGCGGCGAGTTGGTGTAACTGTTGATTGGCGGCTTGCAGTTGTTCGAATAAAGAAGATTGTTGGATGGCGATCGCCACTTGGGTGGCCAAACTTTTGAGAAAATCCATTTCCCAAGTTTGCCAATGGCGGGCTTCTGTGCAGTGATGGGCAATCAGCAGTCCCCACAATTGGGAATGTTCTTGCGGAAAATCGCAGCCAAGCAGTTGAAAGTTTTGCGTAATTCTTAAGTCTTCATTGAATAAAATCGGCACCACCAAATTAGCGCGCACTTGAAATTGCACTAATAAATTGATGTGACATTCGCTCATATTGGCGTTATAAATATCTGTGGTGGCTTTAATCCGACCTTGTTTGTAAAGTTCGGCATGAGTTTCGCCAAAACAGGGGTCGAGAATTCTCAGTCCTAACAGGGGCATGGCGGGGTCGGCGACGGATTCGACGACTACTTTGCCACTCCAGTCCGGTTGAAAGCGGTAAATAATCACCCGATCGGTGGTTAAAAATTGGCGGACTTCAGCTACGGTGGTGTTGAGAATTTCGTTGAGGTCGAGAGACTGGCGAATGCGATCGCGCATGCCGGCTAACAGTCGCTCTCGTTCCAATTGTCGCTGAATTTCGGCTTGGGCTTCCACCCGGGCGGTGATATCGCGCAGAATCACGGTAAAAATCTTCTCGGAACCCACTTCCAACTGAGAAATCGATGCTTCCGCCGGAAATGTGGTGCCGTCTTTGCGACGACCGAATACTTGGCTGCGAGACCCCATGCGGCGGGCTTTGTCGGTGGTTTTGCTAAAATTGTCGATATGCTGTCGATGGATCTCGCGTTGGTTTTCCGGTAACAGAATCGCCAAAGATTGCCCGAGTACCTCCCAGGCGCAGTAGCCAAAGATTTTTTCCGCCCCTTGGTTGAACAGTTGAATGGACTGGGTTTCGTCTACGGAAATTATTGCATCGTCCGCACTATCGAGAATGCCGGCGAGACGGGCTTGGGAAAACTTTAAGGCGGCTTCTTTTTGTTTGCGATCGAGGATTTCGCGGCGCAATTGGTCGTTTGCTTGTCGCAATTCGCTGGTTCGTTCGTCCACTAAGCGCTGCAAGGCGGCGATCGCTTCGTCCATTTCCATCGGCGCACAGCCTTGCAGCAAGCTGGTTTGAGTGACGATTCCCTGCCATACCCCCGCCTCGTCGATGACCAGCAACCGACGCACTCGATGCTGATGCATTAACTGATGCGCCTTCCACAAGGAATCGGTGGGTTGCACGCGCAATACCGGGGAACTCATCACCTCCATCGCTTGCAGTTGCGCGATGTCTAGTCCTAATGCCTGAAACTGTAGGATATCTCGTTCGGTGACGATTCCGAGGGGAATTTTTATCGGTGGATTTTCTCCTGTGTCTGAGCAAGTCTCTGGATTGCCGTTTCCCGTTTCTATCTTCCGGGCGATGCTCACACAACTGACGTCATGGGCGCTCATCAATCCCGCCAATTCCAGCACTGACGCCGACTCCGGGGCGCTAATCACTAGGGGCGTCATCACTTCGCCAACCCGGCGCAAGCGCATCCAATCGGCGGGTTTGACAATTTTGCGAATGCTTTGATGGGTAATGATTCCCACCAGATTGTCTTGCTCGTCTACAATGGGCAGATGCCGAATTTGATGCGATCGCATTAAGTTGAGGGTGGTTTTTAAATCTTGCAGTTGCGATTCGAGTCTGGTGACGAGCTTGTGGGACATCACCTCCGCGATCGGGCACTCTCCAAACAGTTGCGCGAAGGATTGGGTGTCCTCTGGCTTCACCCCAACACTGAGTTGCACCACATCCCGTTCGGTGAAAATTCCCAGGAGTTTGCGCCCTTGCACCACCAGCACGCAGCTCGATCGCTCCTGACTCATCAACACGATGACTTCGCTGACGCGGGTCTCGGCGGTCACTGTTAGCGGATGGCGGTCAATGGCAAGATGGATCGAAAACGCGGTGTTATCAATCATGGATCCTGGGAGGTTCACAACGAAAGCGCGGAAAATCTCTAGGCCGGTCACAGATGGAGGGTTCTGTCAGCAGGTAAGACATCGGTTGCCTGTGGCAAAAAAAACATTCCTGTCAACTACTCCGGCTTATCGAGTGATATTTTATACTCATACTGTACCTGGATTTTGATTTTATTGTTCCATCTAAACATTGACTTTTTCGGACGGTGGACTTTTCCGGGAACCCGGGCGCGCTGCCTTTGCCACTCTACCTTATCCTAAAACAAGATATTGGCGAATTTCCGAGGCCGCCTGGATCCGCTTCGTCTTTAATCTCAATTGCTGTCCCTCCCCCTAGACTTGCCTTTTTCCCCTCCCTCCGGTGACACTGGAACCCCACCCCTCGCCAGGGTACTCCCCCCCCTACCCGGGTGCTTAGAACTTGGTCGGCCAATTTCGCATCAGGTAAGATATCGCCTCAGTGGGTTGGCCCAGGGGGTTCTATTCCATGTCTGTGTTTTTCGCCATCTTAATTTCTCCGGAGGTTGTCAATGCATAAATTTCAAAAACCATTTGTTTTTTTGATGGGCGGATTTCTCATCGTACTCATCTCGCTCCTCGCTTTCTCCCGCCAGTGGCGTCAGGTCAAACGTGGCATTGGCTTCGGCATTAGTGGCATGGCGATCGCCCAACAACCTCTCTCCTGGATCTCTTGCCCCCCTAACGCTTGTTTTCTGGTTGTCCATGATAACAAAAATCCCGGGGAAGGTCGCGTGGCTTTAATCTCCCTCGAAGGCGACAATTCCCCTGAGTATTTTCCCTTGTCTTGGCCTCCCAATGCCGCCTATCCGGTGGATTTAGAATCCCTCACCACTGTACCATTCGGCACGACTCCTTCTTTTATGGCTGCATCGAGTAATGGCACGGTTTATCATTTTCAACTCGTCCCCGATCGCGCTGTGGAACTTCTCGAGGTCTTTACTTTACCCGAGGTCGATCCCGAAGCGAATTTAGAAGGCTTTGCATTACAAGAAGTTGACGGTCAATTGCTCGCGGTTTGGGCACATCGTGGCCAAGATGAAGACCCGGGTATTCTTTATTGGGGCAGTTTCGACCCAACTACCTATCGCGTCTCTTTACACGGTTCGACTATTATCCGCGTTCCTTGGCCGGAAAATGACGTTCGTCACATTTCTGATATTAAAGTCAATCCTACGGGCATTCTCTATCTCAGTTCGGCTACGGACCCTGGCGATGAAGGCCCGTTTACTTCGGCAGTTTATGTGGTGGGCATGTTTCAACTGCAAGGCGATCGCTTCGGGTTTCAAGGCAATTCTTCTCTGGTTCCTTTACATCGTCTCCCGGGTCACAAGGTAGAAGCGATCGAACTGTTACCGGGCATCTCTGGCATCATCCTGGGCACCGATGACGAAATCGCTGGCTCTTCTATCTTCCTGAAATGGTAATCCCGCTCACCACTTTTCCCCTCTTTCTCCCGTGACGGGAAACTCTCCCCCGGGCGACTATTTTTATTCCTAAATTTTTCCCGCAAATCTCCCCTAAACTCCCTCCAGTTTGGGGATTTATGCTATAATAAAACTATCCATGTTCAATTCTCCACGCTTTTACCTCCAGCCATGACTCGCCAAATTCCCACGAAAACTCAGTTGATAGAGGAAGTTCGCTCTATCGACCGACACCAAAGTGGCGAAGCATTTTCCCCCGCCACAATTGCCAAAGTCCTGGGCACCCCCAAATCGCGATACTCTCTGACCAAACAAGAACTTTCTGGGGTGTTAGATGCCTGGAAATCGATGCTGGCACAATGCCCGAAAACCGCAAACTGGAAAACCCTAACGATTAGCACTCGCATGGTGTCTCTGTGCGCTGATGGGGAACGCTGGGTGGATTATTTCGGCTTCCCTTCTCTACAAGCTGCTCGCCAATTTCAAGATTGGATTTTGCCCCACTGTCACTGGGCGATGGTTCGCAAAGGCGGTCAGCGCGTTAACGCCAGTTTTGAATGCAAAGTTTGGGGCCTCGACCAACAGATATTCCAAGCTTTAGTGAACCGCGAAACCTCTCTGGTTTTTCCACCCCTGACTCAACGCGATCGCCAACATTCCCTCAGCCAATATCCCACCCATCTCTAACCCCCATTCTCTCCTATTCCCACCCATCTTCGGGTGGGATAACCTATCATGCTTTTTAGTCAAAAATATGGCAATTAATTTAATACAAATTAAGCCATATTAATCTCGATTAAATCAATAATTTGGATAGGTTAAAACGAGTATTAATTTTGGCAATTATTTCCCGATTAATCTCGCATGCTTTTCACATTTTTGGTAAAATAAAATTGCACTTAAACTCGATTTAATTGATGGATTTATTCAATCAAAACCTGCCAGATAGCCAACCCAAAGAACCCCTGGCGGCGCGGATGCGTCCGCGCACCTTAGAGGAATTTATCGGGCAAGAGAGCATTCTCGGAGAAGGACGATTGTTGAGGCGCGCTATCCAAGCCGATCGCCTTTCTTCTTTGATATTTTACGGGCCGCCAGGAACCGGAAAAACCACCTTGGCGCGGGTGATTGCCAATACCACAAAAGCCCATTTTATTGCTATTAATGCGGTACTTTCTGGGGTGAAAGACATTCGCGAGGCGATCGCCACCGCCAAACAGCGCCGGGACCGTCATTCCCAGCGTACCATATTATTTGTAGATGAAGTGCATCGCTTCAATAAATCCCAACAAGATGCCCTGTTACCTTGGGTAGAAAATGGGACGGTGATTCTGATTGGCGCAACCACGGAAAATCCCTTTTTTGAAGTGAATAAAGCCTTAGTGAGCCGATCGCGGATTTTCCAACTGCAATCCCTGAGCGAAGCGCACTTATATAAAGTTCTAGAGCAAACCCTCAACGATCGCGATCGGGGGTATGGCACACTGAGTATCCACATCGAACCCGAGGCGATCGGCCATCTGATTCAAGTCGCCAATGGCGATGCCCGTTCCTTGCTCAACGCCCTGGAACTCGCCGTAGAAACCACTCCCCCCACCGACGCCGGAACCATTTGCATCACCCTGGATGTGGCGGAACAATCCATTCAGCAGCGGGCGGTATTATACGATAAAGAAGGCGATGCCCATTTCGACACTATCAGCGCATTTATCAAAAGTATGCGCGGTAGCGACGCCGATGCGGCCCTCTACTGGTTGGCGAAAATGGTGTATGCGGGAGAAGACCCGCGCTTTATCTTTCGTCGCCTGTTAATCCTCGCCAGCGAAGATGTGGGATTGGCGGATCCGGAGGCGGTGGTGGTGGTCAACGCCTGCGCCGCCGCGTTCGATCGCGTGGGCATGCCGGAAGGACGCTATCATTTAGCGCAAGCAACATTATACCTGGCCACCGCACCTAAGTCAAATAGCGCGATGGGATTTTTCGATGCCCTGGCGGCGGTGGAAAAGGAACGGGAAACCCAAGTTCCCACGCACTTGAAAGATGCATCCCGGGATAAAAAAGGATTCGGTCACGGGGCGGGATATTTGTATCCCCACGCTTATCGCGACCATTGGGTGGCGCAGCAATATCTCCCCGCCAATTTGCAAGGGCAACTGTTCTATCAACCGTCCTCTCAGGGGCGCGAAGGGGAAATTGCCGTTCGGGTGAAACGACGACGGGAAGCGCAGTTGGCCGCATTTGCTTCCGGGGCGGGGGAAGTGCCGGCAGAAATTCTCACCTATAGCCCCAGCGATCGCAGCGCCGATCGCTGGTTGCAGCGCACTTTGGGCCAGATGGGCGACGCCATGGAACGCCTGCGCGATCGCCTGTTTGAACTCGCCCAACCCCAGCGCCATCACCTGATTTTGGACTTACATGCCAAAACCGGATTGCTGACTTGGGAAGCGATTCGACGAGTCCCCGAAGGCGGGGTGTATGCAGTGTGTCGCAGTGCAACTGAGGCGAAGGATTTAGCACAACAGGCGATCGCCCTGCCCGAACTGATGCGCCCGCAGGTGCTGCATTCCAGTTTATCACAGTTACCGAATCGATTGGCAAAAAATGCGCCCCCTATGAAGTTCGACCGGATTATCGGCAGAAATGCGATCCTCCACGAAGCGGATAAACCGGCGATCGCTCTGTGTTTGACCCAGTTACTCCCACAGGGGGGACGACTGATTTTAGCCGAAACCGTCCCTCAGCAGACCCAACGTCTGTATCGCTTCCTCGATCGCTCTCGGTTGCAGGCGGGGTTATATGACCGTCTGGTGGCGGCGGAAGAGGCCATTTATGAGGATAAGTCCGACCCGATGGTAAATTGGCAGGCAGAAGATTTGCAAGCGGCGTTTCAACAGGCGGGATTTAGGGTAGAATTGTACCAGGAGCGATCGCTCGTTCAAATGGCGGTGACTCCCACGGTCCTCGATCGCTGGTTTACTCCCGCAACTCGGGGCCGATCCAGTTATGTCACTCGTTTGGCGCAAATGTTATCTCCCGCAGAAGTGCGAACGGTGGAAGCGGCGTTTAGACGGGAGTTAGGGAATGGAACGGTTCCTTGGGAAACGGCGATCGCGTTTGTGGTTTGTTATTAGTGGTTGGTCATTGGTTGTTTGTCATTTGTCCTTGGTCATTTGTCCAATAACCAATGACCAGCGACCAGTGACCATTGACCTATTGCACTTGTTCGGAAATCCACTGTAGGTAGGGAGCAAAACCAGCGTGAATGGGAAGGGCGATGATTTCTGGCACTTCGTAGGGGTGGACTTGGCGCACTTTAGCTTCTAGGGCGTCAAATCGTTGCAGGTCGGTTTTGATAATCAGTTGAATTTCGTCATCGCGATTGACTTCTCCTTGCCAAGTGTAAATCGATCGCACCGGGGTGAGACTGACGCAGGCGGCGAGATGGGATTCTACTAATGCTTCGGCGATCGCCTCGGCGGACTCTCGGGATTCGGCGGTGACCAAGACGATTCCATATTGCACATTATCCGTATTGGTTTCCATTTCGACTCCTTATTTATAGAACGATTTTGCGATCGCTAGTCTGCTACAGCCCCTTGTATTTGAAAAGAGCGGATTTCACAAGTTTCGATTTTTTTACCATGACTCAGAAAAAATGTCAACCCCTATGGGCAAGTGGTTTCAGTGATTTCCGGTACATTATTCTCTCCTCACTCTAAAGTTTTATGAATTTGCAGTTAAAGTTTTATTAAAACTCCTCAATTTCGCACTTTTTATGGTAATAGACTGGGCAATTCGGAAAATGCCAGGGAAGGAGGGGTGAAAGATTTTGCAGCCAAAAGGGAATAATCATACCAGAAATGGTTGACAGACAAAAAAATTTTTTTTTGGATAGGTCAACCGTGAATCTACTAGAATAAATATCGTCAAATTAAGACAACTTCGTAAATATACTGTAAAAGGCTAGCCATTAGGGGCATCTACGCATCTACTACCGTAAACAGGGTCATCTTTTACCGTGTACTCCCCTAAACTCCCTGACCAAAAGCAGGGAAAACCTTACAATTTAAT
This sequence comes from Phormidium sp. CCY1219, assembly GCF_055795085.1. Taxonomy (NCBI): domain Bacteria; kingdom Bacillati; phylum Cyanobacteriota; class Cyanophyceae; order Oscillatoriales; family Oscillatoriaceae; genus Phormidium; species Phormidium sp. CCY1219. Next base: position 19,169 of record NZ_JAYFEQ010000835.1, read on the forward strand.
TGCCGTAGCGGTGTTGGGTGGAATGATGATTCTGCCTGCAGCATTCTGGTGGAAGTTTCCGGTTTTTGCCCAGGTGACTCCAGCAGGGACGCAGATTAGAAACCGGGCCACCGGTACTTTTGAAGACCCAAACAATCCCGGCGTTCCTCTCGACCCCGTGTTTTCCAACGAGGTGATTCTCACCGTGGCGGAAGTGGCGGGGATTACCGTCCAATCCGATGGGATTTCTATTGCGGATGGCGGGAGTGAAATCGACGTGGGCGATTTGCTTTATTACCGCTACGAGATTACCAATGTGGGGAACGATCCGACCCGATTTCGGATTCCCAATTCCGCGACGGTAGTCGGATCGGGAAGCATTTCCGGGAATTTGCAGTTCAGTGTCAATGGCGGAACCACTTGGACGGAAATCAGCGGGAATGAATTTACCAGCAATGCGTTTTCGCCGCAGGAAAGTATTTTGGTCCGCGTCCCCGTCACGGTGGCGAATAGCGCGATCGCCGATGACGAAATTACCGTAACCCTGGGTAATACCCCCAACAATGCCCAAAATTTGGAACGAGTCGCCGATCCCACCGATGTATTTACTGTGGATGGGGCGGATAATTCCGTGGCGGGGGAAACCTCGGGAAATCCAGTCAATGGGACTCGCGAAGCAAGCGACACCCAAACGGCGACAGTGGCGGGGGTTCCCTTGGCGTTAGTGGCGCTTTACAAAACTCACGCCACGCCGGTGGAAGTGAATAATCCCGCCACTCCTCGGGATGACGAAATTAACTATCAGTTGACTTTAGATGTGCGATCGAGTCTTCCGCCCGGAAGTAGCGGTATCGTTCCGAGTGACTTAGTGGCGACTACGGGAATTTCTCTTACCGTGGATGGGAATACCATCAATCGCTTGTTAGTTTCAGATGCGATTCCCGACCGAACTACATTAATTGAAGATAGCTGGACTGCGCCTACGGGATGGGAGGTGGTGTTTACCGACGCCAATCCCGCCGAAATCAATGCCATGCAAGCGCCTTGGACCACGGATGTGGAGACCCTGGGCGGGATGGGAAATGTCACCCGCATCGGGTTTATTTTTAACGGGACGATCGCGGCGGGAACTACAGTTAGTGGGTTTGAGTATAAGGTAGTGACCGATGGCGTCACCGGGAATGCAGCGATCGCCAATATCGCCCAAGTCTTCGGCGCAACTGATGGGAATCCTGACTTGCTGGTGTATGACGAGTCTGGCGACCAAAATCCGAATAACTTTAACGATGATGGAACGCCTCCGCCCACGGATAGCACCGAGAATCCGCTTATCGGGACCGGTGTCGCCAACCCGGGAACTGACGGACAAGACCCCAACAATGATAACACCGGGGAAGGTCCGGGCGGGGAGGCTAATGTAGTGCCGATTTCCACAGTGGAGTCGGGTATTTTCAGCGGACCTCTCGGACAACCCGACGCGATCGGACCGACCGACGATAACGACGATTTTACCAACCAAGTGCTACCCATTCCGGCGAATCTCGAACCGGGAGAAACCTTCACCCCACCGCCTAGTAACTTTACCAACACGGTACGCAATACTACCGGACAACCGATTACCCTCGCGCCCACCCCGCCAGAGGACCCCAATGCGTTACCCGCCGGAACTACAGTGACGATTACCTATGGAGGGCGATCGGTTACCTACGTTTACGACCCCGCTACCGGATTTTCCACGACCGATACCCCAATTACTATTCCCTCTGATGTTTCCCCCGCAGATTACGGCGTTTCGGTTCAACTCCCCAACGCCGAACCCAACAGTCAATATCCGGTTCCGATCGCCGCTTTTATTGATGAAGATGGCGATGGTTCTTTCGACCCCACGGAAACCGGCAATACTACAATTAATCGCATTTACACCGGATTTGTCGAAATTAATAAAGAATCTCGCTTGCTTCAAGGTAACGGACCGGATATTATTCCCGGTCAAGACAACTTTAGCCCCGACCCGAAATCTCCCGGACCGGGTAATATTATCGAATATCGTTTGACTTATAACAACTTTTCTCTCCAAGGAAGACCGGGCAATGTCACCCTAGATGCAACTGATGTAGTCATTGTTGAAGATGGAACAACCTACGACCCTACCACTAATCCCGGGGGAAATAATTGGGCGCTGGATACCGAAAACATTGATGGGGATAATGACCCGACAACGGGAATCGATACCTCTCATGTTGTCGGTTCCGCCACCGATTCTCGAGGGGGAACGGTAGAGTTCTTTAGCGGTCAACCCGCGACCAATCCTACAGGAGAACAACGCGGAACCACTGTGGATTCCGACGTCACCCGCTATGTTGTCCGCGTTAGAGGTACTCTCGGACCGGGCGAGTCGGGAACCTTTACCTTTCAGCGACAGGTGAATTAAAGGGTAATTGGTCACTGGTCATTGGTCATTGGTCAAATGACAAAGGACAAAGGACAAAGAACAAAGAACAAATGACAAATGATAAATGACAAATGATAAATGATAAATGATAAAGAACAAAGGACAAAGGACAAAGGACAAAGGATAAAGGATAAAGGACAAAGGACAAAGGACAAAGGACAAAGGACAAAGGACAAAGGACAAATGATAAAGGACAAATGATAAAGGACAAATGATAAAGGACAAATGATAAAGGACAAATGATAAAGGACAAATGACTAAATTACTTTTAATCATTGCCATTTTAATATTAAGTTTTAACGGAAGTTTTGCTGTAGCAGTCTCGCCGAGGGGAGGGGCGTGGGAGATTGATGGGGGTGGAAGGGGGGAAATGGGGGTTACGCCGAGAAGTGACTGGGGAAAAACCCGGTTGTTGAGTCAAGAGAATGGGGTAGAAATTCGGTTAGAAGCGCATAAATTAGTGACAGTGGAAGAGGAGGATGGAAGGGAAACCACCGAGTGGTTGAAATTGCCGGCGCAAGCAACAGTGGAACCGGGGGATAGGATTCGATATACGATCGCGGGGGAAAACAATCGCGATCGCGAGATTGTGAATTTCACCCTCACACAACCGATTCCGCCGCCGATGGAATATATCCTTGACTCCGCTACCAGTAGCGATGCGGCGCAGATAACCTACAGCATCGATAACGGGGAAACCTTTGTGGCGAATCCCACAGTGGAAGTGGAAAGGGAAGATGGGCGGCGGGAAGTTCGACCCGCACCGGCGTCGAGCTATACCCATATTCGCTGGCAATTTGAGAATCCCGTCCCCGCGATCGCTACGGTGTCCGGACAGTTTCAAGTCACAGTCAAATGAACCAGGACAGACGCAGAGGCACAGAACCAAGCAACAACCGCGAATCGTTCTTCGATGGCGCGGCGGTTCCGGGTATTCTGCTCGCCGCGATAGTGGCGGCGGGGAGTTTCGGCATTTCCGTGCGAAATTGGCAACCGAAACTGGCCTCGGCGCAACAAGATGCACCCCAATGTGTGGTTCCGGGTTATTTATTGCAAAATGAAGGGTCGTTTAGTTACAACACCAACGGAACGGCGGAACGCATCGAAGGGACAACCAATTCCGTGGTACTCCCGGTGATTCCCGACGGTCCGGTGGCGGTAGACCCGAGTGGGATTCGCGATAGTGCCAATAATCGCGTCACCGGATTGTTCGCTGGGGGGCTGGCGGATGAATTGATGGCTCTGGGATTTACTCAGGGGGAAGCAACCCGGGCGACGATCGCAGTTACCGTGACTTTGGCGCAGTTACCGATAGATTCCAGTTTCCGGGAAGTGGCGATCGCCGCGCGAGATGCAGTGGTAGAAGCGGTTCCCACTCAAGCAGCAGCGATCGCCGCCCTAGAACGCGATCGCGCCCAGGAAACCGCCGTCACCGTTACCGCCGAACTGTCGAAAAGCTTGCTAGTCGGGAGAGGACTGAGCGAACGGGAAGCGGAAGCGGTAACCGAACAAGTGATTTCGAGTATTGTCGCTTCCGGCGATAACGCTGCAGTAGATGATGCGTTTCGCGACGCCTTTCAAGCAGCGATCGCCGTAGTCCCGGATAAAGAACAACTCCTGCGCGACTTCGCAGAAGAGTTTATCGAAGAAATCCGTAACATTCGCGAAGGAGTCAGCAGCAGCATCCAACAAGGAGACGTACTTTATTTCGATTTCGTCATCCGCAACCCCACAGACGGAACCCTGCGCTTCCAAATTCCCGACCCCGAATCGATCCAGCGCGTCACCACCGGCGGTATCGTTCGCGGTTTGTCCTATTCTATGCTCAACAGCGACAATGGAGTATTCCTGATTCAAGACTGCTTCCCTCCGGAATCGCCCTCTCCCTCGCCTTCCCCTTCTCCCGGTCCGACGATTACTCCGTTCCCCTCGGAGTCGCCGGAACCAACTCCGACTCCGGAACCAACTCCGACTCCGGAAGAACCCACTGCGTCTCCTTCCCTCCCCCCTCTCCCGCAACCGTCGATTCCACCTTTACCGGATAATGTCCCCACCCCACCACCCCTACCGGATACCCCACCAGCACAACCGGTGACCACGCCGGTGGATGTGGTGATTCCGCCCGATGATGGGGTGGTGATTACGGTGGAAGTGGAAGTTCCGGAAATTCCCGATACGGGCACTGGGGTGACGGTGGGTATTCCTACAGACCCGCAAATTCCCGACGAACCGGGAGACCAACAAACGGTGATTATTCCGCCTCCGTTGCTGACTACCCCTTCTCAAACGCCGTTGGGTCAAATTACCGGATGCGCTGGGGAGATTTTGGCGGACTATACCGGGTTTAAGGTGGGTCTGTATGAAGCGGACCCCAATGACCCCACGGGCGGAATTGCAGGAGTGGTGGCGTTGACGCCAACTGAACAGCGCGATCGCCCGAATAATGATGTGCCCGTTGGGGTGGAACCAAATGTCACCAACGCTAACCCGTTCTTCCTGTCAAATGGGGAAAATGGTACTTACAATTTCTTGCTGGATGTGAATCGGGGTCAGTTGAACCCGGGCCGTCAATATATTTTGTTGGTGACGCCGCCTTCGGGAAGCAATTATGCTGAACGTCGTCTCCGCATCGAAATTTTGTCGAATGAGAATGGTGTGGTGACTTATCGGGTGACGGCGTTGGATGGACGCCCGATTGGCGCTACGTCGGAAGCAACTAGCGTCACGGGAAGCATTGATATTGGCGATGCTTCCCGGGTGGGTTTGGCATTGGGTCGCTTCGATTTGACTACTGCTGTGTGCGAAGCGCAGGAAATTCAAATCGATAAAACTGGCGATCGCGCCGCCGCCGAACCGGGCGATACGGTGATTTATCGACTGGCAGTTCGGAATTTGTCCAGTTCTCCTATATCGGGTTTGGTGATTACGGACCGATTACCGTTTGGGTTCCAGTTGCGCGAAGGGTCGGTCCGCGCTGAGTTGGAGGGACGAGAATTACCTGTGACCATCGATCGCGATGGACGCGCGATCGCTTTTGACCTGCGCGGCGTAACTCTCCCTTCGGCGCAAGTGATTAATATTGTCTACGCCGCCCGCGTCACCCCAGACGCCCTTCGCGGTAATGGTCGCAATTCTGCTTTCGCTAACGGTCGTCGCACGGATACCGGTCTGGATATTAAGGACGGTCCGGCGATTCACCAACTGCGTCTCGACCCGGGAATTCTCTCGGATTGCGGGACGCTAATCGGTCGCGTGTTTGAAGATAAGAACTTCGACGGCGAACAACAACCGGATGAACCGGGTATTCCTAATGCGATTATTTTCCTCGATGATGGTAATCGCATCATTACGGACGAACGCGGTCTGTTCTCTGTGGCTAATGTGGTGGCTGGCTATCGTACCGGCGCTTTGGACCTCAATAGTGTCCCGGGTTTTACTTTAGCTCCTAATTCTTATGTCAGCGAACGGAATAGTCTCTCGCGTCTGGTTCGCCTAGAACCTGGTGGTATGGCACGCATGAATTTCGCAGTCGTCCCCGCCGCGGAGGTGCCCCCCTCCCCACCTGTCGGTACTCCGGAGGATAATTAAATGCTTTTAAATCGTCAATCATCGGTGCTTCTGTTTCCTTCGATCGCTGTCTGCTTGTTTTCCCCTTCGGCGATCGCCCGGGAGTCCTCTACTCCCCGCAATCTACAACCCTCGGATTCGACTAACACCGAGATTAATTTATCTCAATTTTCTCTATCCCCCTCCCAGTCTACTGTGGAGGTTTATTCCCACGGGCAAAATGTTGCTTCAAATGTAGGGATGGATTTCAATGTTGTTGGAAAAACTGACAACTCTCAAAATACTGTT